>JAAEZW010000122.1 GCA_018222665.1 Paracoccaceae bacterium | reverse complement strand
GTTCGTGTCTGTCTTGGTGATCAAGCATGCGCTTGTAGAGTGGCTGCCCGCAAGCGCGGCGCCAGCAGTCGCTACTAGGGCAATCGCAGTCGCTGTCATTAACTTTTTCATTTTATTCTCCCATTGGTTGTGCCGAGTGAAGCGCACTCACAAACGCCACACTCGAATGCTGCACATTAAGCGACGATTCTTGAGGTTAGTCAATAAATAAATCAACTTTATTTATTATTGATTTTTGATTTGATTTCGGTGTTAATTAACGCGATAGACCGCAGAGCTCTGACGCGGGATGGTGAAGAATGACAGACCAGGCCTCAAAATTTGACGTTGAAGGAACGAACCAATCGGGCGTGCGGGAACGCAACGAACGACTTGTGTTATCGATCCTGCGTCGGGAGGGGCCATTGCCCAAAGCGGAAATTGCACGTCGTACCGGTTTATCGGCGCAAACGGCATCTGTGATCATGCGCGCATTAGAAAGCGATGGTCTGATCGCCAAAGGGGAAAAGGTGCGTGGGCGCGTGGGCCAACCCTCGGTTCCGATGTCACTTGCACCTGAGGGTGCATACTTCTTTGGGCTGAGCGTGGGACGGCGTTCTGTTGAATTGATCCTGACGAATTTTGTTGGCCAAGAAATTGCGCATCGCCGCGAAAGCTATGCCTACCCTCTGCCGCTAGATGTCTTGGACTTCGTAAAGACAGCTTCGGACGAAATCTTACAGGATTTAGAGCCTGCGCAAGCAGATCGAATATCTGGCATGGGAATCGCGATTCCATTCTTCTTATGGGATTGGGCGGTCACGATCGGTGCTGATCCCGAAAAAATGGATCATTGGAAAAATTTTGATCTTCGGAACGAATTGTCCAAATTATTTCAATTTCCCATATATCTTGGGAATGATGCCTCCTGTGCCTGTGGCGCCGAATTGGTCTTTGGAACCGCAGAAACTCCCGCTGATTTTCTGTATATCTATTTTGGCCACTTCATCGGCGGGGGTGTTGTGATGAACGGGGCGCTTTATACAGGGTCCTCTGGGAATGCAGGCGCGATTGGCCCCTTTCCAATCAACGGACATCAAATGGTGGATGTTGCGTCATTGAACGGATTGGAGCGTCGTCTTGTCGAGGCGACAGGCAGTGCCGCTGAAATCATTGAAAAAACTGAAAATTGGAATTTGGACGCCAAAATTTTGGAAGATTGGTTGGCCGAAGCTGTTCCCGCAGTGACTCGAATGATCGCTGGTGCGATTTCCATCATCGATTTCCCTGCTGTTTTAATTGATGGGAATTTACCAGCTGATCTGCGGGAAGTTTTGGTCGACCGAATTACAACGGAACTGAAAAATGAAAATCTGGCAGGTTTGGTCGCACCACAAATCATTGAGGGTTCACTGGGTCCCAAAGCGCGCCCCATGGGGGCCGTTAGTTTACCACTCGCCAAGCGGTATATGTTAGAGGCTTAAATCAGCAACTTAGCGAACGATACGCAGCGAAATTTTGTTTGAAATTCTGATAGGCCCGTTCAAAAGCATCCATGAAATTGGGATCAGGTTTAACGATACGGCTGACAGTTGGGCTGCGCATAACGGTATTATGATCCAAACCGCAGCTTGCAATTTGTGCAAGGCGCGCGGCGCCAAGCGCGGGTCCAAAATCCTCATCCTCGGGGACCTGCAATTCGATTTGCAGAACTGTTGCTAATAACTTCAGCCAATAATCTGATTTTGCACCGCCGCCGATCGCGTAAAGTGTTGTTGGCAGCGCGCCTGTTTGCCTAAGTGCCTCGAGCGAGTCTCGTAATCCAAAGGCGACACCTTCCAAAACGGCTTGGGTTAAATCAACCGCATCATTTTGAATGGAAACATTTAGGAAACCTCCGCGAACGCTGGCATCATTGTGGGGTGTCCTCTCGCCCGAAAGATAGGGCATGAACTTCACCGCACTGGGGGCACGCAATGCATCAGGCAAGGCGCGGGTCAGTTGCGCAGGTGTTTGTCCTGTGATCTTGGACAGCCAATTCAAACTGTCCGTCGCCGATAACATCACACCCATTTGATACCACCGAGATGGCAGAGCATGACAAAACGTGTGCACGGCGGTTTCGGATGCGGGATAACATCCATCGCGGGCGATTAAGACAACGCCCGATGTCCCCAGTGAAACAAAACCCTGACCTTCTTTGAACGCACCGATGCCGCATGCGGCGGCGGCGTTATCGCCTGCACCACCCGCGATGACGACATCTTGTTTCAGACCCCATTTCTGCCGCAAGTCCTGTCTTAAGGTGCCCGCTGTGTCACAACCTTCGACCAGTTTGGGCATCTGGGACACGTCCATACCGCCAAGGGATAAAAGCGTATTTGACCAGCTGCGCGCGTGAACATCCAGCCACGATGTGCCCGCACTATCGGACAGATCAGCAACATAGTCGCCCGTTAAGTGGTAGTTCAGATAGGCTGCAGGCAATAAAACCTTTGCAGTTTGACTGAAAATTTCGGGTTCGTGTTTCGCGACCCAAGCCAATTTTGGCGCAGTGAACCCGGGAAATACGATATTGCCCGAAACCTGACGGAAAACTGGATTTTGATCTAGGGCTGCGGCTTCTGTCGCAGCGCGGGTGTCGTTCCACAAAATGCAGGGGCGCAGGACATTCCCCATGTCGTCCAATAATGTTGCCCCATGCATGTGTCCTGCAACGCCGATACCGATTAGATTTGAAAAGCATGGTTCGGTGGTGCGCAGTTCCTCAACAACTGCATCCAATGCATCGATCCATAGTTTGGGATCTTGTTCTGACCAACCGGGCGCAGGAGACCGTGTGGTGTAGGCGGCCTCTACCGTACGAATTGCCAAACCCGCCTCATCCATAAGCATCGCACGCAGGCCCGATGTTCCAAGATCAATTCCCAAAAAGCTCAAAATACATCTCCGTCATGAACAAGGCTGCTGTGTCAGCATAAAACCGTTCAGCAAGGCGGATCAATGCGAATTCTTGCCGCCCACACTGTGTTGATAGGTAAAATTTGGATTACGGGCAGGGTAAGATATGTTAAGATCAAAACAAACTATTTTTGTGGTGATTAAACAATGTTGCATCGCTTTTTATGGGCATCGACTCTATCCCTTTTGTTGACAGGTCCAGGATTTACAATGTGCGCGGACTGCGACTTTAGCGGGCAAAATTTGGCTTTTGCGGACTTCCGCGATCAAGATTTGTCGGGTGCAAATTTTTCCGATGCCTATTTGATCAACGCAAAGTTTGACGGCGCAAATCTGGAAGGTGCTGATTTTTCGGGTGCACGTGCAAACAACGCAACATTTCGAGATGCGCTGTTGAGCAATGCAAGCTTTGCTGGGGCCGAAGTTGAGCTGGCGGATTTCTCAGGTTCGAGAATGACAGGTGCCGATTTTAACGATGCATTTGTGCGGCATGCCAAGATGACGAAAGATCAAGCTCTGCAGAGTAATTATTGCCAAGTCTCGTTGCGTGATGCGTCTGCACGCGGAACGGTGTGCGAATGAAAACCAATTCTCAAAAATAGAATTTATGACGATTTACGACATCTTGTCGTGAATCGAACAGATGGGTTTGCCGACTCGGGTTAAGCACACTTCGTGTCAATTTCGGCATGGTTTTCAAAAAATTGAATAAACATGACACTATCAACTGGGTTTGGTTCAACCTCCGCGTTGGACAACAGGATCGTTGTGGGCAATTCGCTCGCTGTGGGCTCAATGGTTTTTTGGGCTGCGGGATTTCCCGCGGCGGATGAGCTGTTGCAAATTTGGCATCCCGTTACCCTCATTTTGTTCCGTCTGATCACTGTCTTGTGCCTTCTTTATCCGCTGTGGATATGGATGGACGGACGCGGTACATTGCAAAATGTTGCGTGGGCGCGTGGGTTTGTCATTGGATTTTTTGGGTTTGGAATTGGTACTGCGTTGCTGTTGTTTGCGCAGTGGTACACCGACCCTGTGACTGTTGCATTGATAGCAACAACAACTCCGATCATGGCGACCTTGCTTGAGGTTTGGCAAGGAGATCGCAAAATTAGCATTCAGTTTTTGAT
Source organism: Paracoccaceae bacterium (assembly GCA_018222665.1). GTDB lineage: Bacteria > Pseudomonadota > Alphaproteobacteria > Rhodobacterales > Rhodobacteraceae > HIMB11. The sequence continues at coordinate 2,160 of JAAEZW010000122.1, read as the reverse complement.
TGGTCTGGCAGCCTCTGTGATTGGTGGTGTTTTTGCCGTTGGCGATACTTTTACGCTGGATACAGGAATCGGCCTATTCATGGCAATCTTTGCGGGTGCATGTTTTGCATGGGCATCGGATGCAAGTGTCAAACAACTCCCCTCGCTTAGCACCTTGGGGCGTACCACCGTCACGTTTACGGGCGCGGCACTTTTTGCTGCTGTGCTGTTCATTGTCTGTTGGTATTACGACATTGCCGCGCTTCCCAGCACGGTCTCACTCAAAGATTTAGGCAATCTGGCGATTTACGCGATTGCGGCGATGGCTATTTCACAGATCATGTTTCTGGGGGCGGTTTCAAAAATCGGGATCGCATTGACGTCCCTTCACGTCAATATCGCACCATTTTATGTGATGATGTTTGTTATACTTCTTGGCGGAGTTTGGAATGTCCAAGTCGCCTTTGGGGCGGCGATGGTGGCAATTGGTGTGATCATCGCACAGAAAAATAACCCCGCGTGACTGCGGGGTTTCAAGCGCCCTGGATTTGCACCAATATGCGTTCACCTTCGGCCTTCACGGGATAGGTTACCAGATCCACGGTGGCAGGTGCAGACAGGGCTTGGCTGTTTTCCGAACTTTCGTCTGATTAATCAAATTGCGCTTCGCGTGCGCGGATGACGGCGCAGATCGTTTCGTTGTAGGGGGTGGGCATATTCAATTCGTTGCCCAATTTTAGGATTGCGCCATTTATCGTTCCAATTTCGGATGTGCGCTGTGCCTCGTGATCTTGCAACATCGAGGGTTTGGCAGTGCCGACGCGATCTGCAAACTCGGTAACATATCGTACAGGATCATCGAACGAAAAATTGATACCCAACTGTGTACCAATGGCATAGGCCTCTTTCATGCAGGACAGGGCAATATTCCATTCCGCGGCCTGCACGCGCAGTTCGGCCACGTTTCGACCAAAGGCCGTACAAGGGCCAGAAAGGGTAACGTTGCACAGCAGCTTTTCCCAAATCAATTGGGCAATGTCATCATAGATTTCAATATGAAATCCGCCGTCGCGCCAGGCGTCGGCGACACGGGATAATCTGTGGTCATCGACCCCTTGCATCAGGCCCAGCCGGATTTGTTTCATTGATGTGTGCGCTGCATGCGCAGGCCCTATCATTGACGCGCCAAACCCCTCGGCAACGCCCAGAATGATTTGGGATTTTGGAATGAAGGCGGCGACATCATCGCCTGCGCCGAGGCCGTTTTGAATGGTTAGTACCATTGCATCGGGCGTAAGTGTTTTGGCAATCGCTTCAGCACTCTTGCGCACAGCAAAGGATTTTGTTGCGATGACATAGAGGTCAAAGGGTTCATCGGATGGCAGTTCGCGGAATGCCCGAATGTTGGTTGCCTGTAATCGACCCTCTGGTCCATCAATTGTTAGGCCACCTGCATTCATTGCATCAACGTGATCTGCCCAAAGATCTACGGCGCAGACAGAGTGGCCCGCATTTGATAATCGCGCCGCATAGATGGACCCCATGGCCCCGGTCCCAATGATGGCGATTTTCAATGGTGTGTTCATGTTGATGTTCCAAGTCCGAACTCTGCCGCCAAAGCGTATTGAATGTGTTTTGGTAGATGGGTTTGTTTTGGGCCGTTTAGTATATCTCGCGCCCGATGGATGGCACGCTGCTGCATGTCGGCTGCCCCAGATTGATCAAGGTCTGTCGCCCCTGCACGTTCAGAAATGTCAGGGTAGACAAAATCACTGCGCATGCGGGCATAGGTTTCTGGTTGACCCAAGAAATGGCCCTCACCTTCCACCACCGCTTGGATGGTATCTAGTGCGAGTGTGTCTTGCGAAATCTTCACGGGCGTATGCGCGCGTAATACTGCGCCCAGCATATCATTATCTGCAACCATTCCAGCAAGGCTGGTTCCCATTAGGCTTGCTTGGCTGCCTGCGGCTTGCGTCACCAAATTGGCACCTGCGGAAATGGCGGCCGAAATGCCCAGTGCTTTTTCATACCCTGCTTGGTGATCGACATGTCCGCTGCCTGTTGCGCCCGCGATGATGGAACAGGGAACATCCAAATGCCGCAGAACCTGCAACACCATTGAGTTGGCCTGAGCCTGTTCGCCTGATCCCCCCGCCAAACCACCTGTGCGTAGATCAG
>JAAEZW010000121.1 GCA_018222665.1 Paracoccaceae bacterium | reverse complement strand
GCCGTGGCCTATATGACGGGCGCAATCGCCTCCTTCTCTGCGATGGCCGTTGCGGGGCGTGAAGTCAGCTTTGAACTCGATACATTTGAAATCATGATGTACCGCAGTTTTGTTGGGATCGCGGTTGTTTTGGCGCTGGGGTGGTATTTCGGTACATTGGGCCAAATCACACGGCGGCACATGGGCATCCATTTCACGCGTAATTTGGCACATTTTACAGGACAGAACCTGTGGTTTTATGCGGTGACGGTGATCCCACTGACGCAACTTTTTGCACTGGAATTTACGAACCCGCTTTGGGTGTTATTGCTGTCGCCGATGGTTTTGGGTGAACGATTGACACACATGCGCGTTTTGGCTGCGGTGATGGGGTTTGCGGGGATTTTGATCATCACCCGCCCATGGGAGTTTGGGATCAGCTTTGGCGTGACAACGGCCGCCTTATCGGCCGTGGCATTCGCTTGGACCACTTTGATGACCAAAAAACTAACCCGCACAGAAACCGTGACATGCGTTTTATTTTACCTAACCGTGATGCAGGCGGTGTTCGGGGTGATTTGTGCGGGGTATGATGGCGATATTGCCGTGCCATCAATAACCGCCCTGCCCTATGTCATGGTGATTGCGCTATGCGGATTGCTTGCGCATTTTTGCATCACCTCCGCCCTTGCCTTGGCACCTGCCACGGTTGTCATTCCTGTGGATTTTGCCCGCCTGCCGGTGATTGCAGTCATTGGAATGTTGGCTTATGGTGAGGCGCTAGACATTATGGTTTTGGCCGGTGCGGTTTTGATCTTTGTCGGCAACTATAGCAACATCCTTCATGAAACCCGAGGTCAGTCATGATTTACAACAGCGCACTGGATTGGCAAAACGCCGTGCAAAAGCGTGTCGTTTTGTTTGGCATGTCAGGATTGGGGAAAACCCATGTTTCAAATATGCTGCGTGCCTCGGGGGATTGGTTTCACTATTCCATCGATTACCGCATTGGCACCCGCTACATGGGCGAATTCATCGAAGATAGTTTCAAACGCGAGGCAATGGGTAACCCGTTTCTGCGCGACCTCTTGATGAGCGACAGCATCAAAATTAAATCAAACATCACCTTTGATAACCTGGCACCGCTGTCCACCTATCTGGGAAAACCCGGTCGCGCGGATATAGGCGGCCTATCCATCGAAGAATATCGCAGACGTCAGGCACAACATCACCGCGCCGAGGTTGAAGCCCTGCTGGATACCCCCTATTTCATCGAACGCGCGCGTCACATCTATGGCTATGATCATTTTGTCTGTGATAGCGGTGGATCGATTTGCGAGGTTGTGGATCCTGCAGATCCAAATGATCCCGTTCTGTCGTGCCTGTCACAATCTGCACTGATGGTTTGGATTGAAGGATCGGACGCGCATACAGATGAATTGATCAAACGATTTGATCGTGCCCCAAAACCCATGTGCTATCAGGCATCCTTCCTTGATGCCAAATGGGCGGCCTACCTTGCGCAAAACGGGGTTGCCGCGCATGATGTTGACCCCGATAATTTCGTGCGCTGGACTTATGCGCAAGCCATGGCACACCGCCAACCGCTCTATCGCGGCATGGCGAAATGGGGTGTTAAGGTCACCGCCGATGAGGTTGCCGCCGTCACATCTCCCGATCAATTTGATGTGATGATCGCAAATGCCCTTGAGCGTAATACATGACCGTTCTACCTCTAATTGAAACTTAGGAAAGATATCGATGCCCATTAAAATTCCAGAAAACCTGCCTGCCTATGACGTGCTGACGCATGAGGGCGTGATGGTTATGTCGGAAAATCAGGCATCGCGTCAGGATATTCGCCCGCTGCGCATTGCGTTGTTAAACCTAATGCCGCGCAAAATTCAGACGGAAATCCAATTTTCTCGCTTAATTGGGGCGACACCGTTGCAAATTGAATTGACGCTTATCCGGATGAGCGATCACCAATCTAAAACCACCGCTGCCGAGCATATGACAAGCTTTTACCGCCCGTTTAACGAGGTTGCGGAAAGTGGTGAGAAATTTGATGGGTTGATCATTACGGGTGCCCCCATCGAACATCTGCCGTTTGAAGAGGTGACCTATTGGGACGAGCTGCGCCAAATCATGGATTGGACACAAACCCACGTTCATTCCACCTTTGGCGTATGCTGGGGCGGTATGGCGATGATCTATCATCTGCATGGCATCAACAAACGTATGCTGGATGCCAAGGCGTTCGGATGTTTTCGTCATGACAATTTGGTGCCTGCTTCGCCCTACCTGCGTGGGTTTTCGGACAATTTTGTCATCCCCGTTAGCCGCTGGACCGAAATCCAACAAAAGGAAGTTGATGCAAACGCAGATCTGAAAACCCTGCTGGGGAGTTCCGAGGTTGGCCCCTGTTTGATCAAGGATGCGAAACATCGCGCGCTCTATATCTTTAATCACTTTGAATACGACAGCGACACATTGAAACAGGAATATGATCGGGATGTTTCAGACGGAACGCCGATCAATGTGCCGCAAAATTATTACCCCGATGATGATCCCAGCCAACCGCCATTGAACAGATGGCGTTCGCATGCGCATTTGCTGTATGGAAACTGGGTCAATCAAATTTACCAAACTACTCCATATGATTTGAATGAAATTGGCGCTTAAACTCTTTATCCTTATCCTCGCCCTTATTTTGTTGGGCACCTATGTGATTGCCAAAATACGCGAGGTGCATATCGATGCACGCTATCCCCCAATTGGCCAAACGGTTACGGTCAATGGAAAAAACGTTCAGGCCTATGTGACAGGATCAGGGCCCGATTTGGTGATGATCCATGGATCAAGCGGGAATATGCGTGATTTGGTCATTGCGCTTGAGGATACGCTTGCCCCGCATTTCCGTTTGATTATTTTTGATCGCCCTGGATTGGGATATAGTGACAGACTGTCCGCGGATGGGGATAAATTCATTGATCAGGCGATGATCCTGCGGGATGCGGCCAAACAATTGGGTGCAGATAAACCCATTGTTTTGGGGCACTCATTGGGTGGAATTATTTCAATGGCCTGGGCCACACAGGCACCTGATGATCTATCCGCATTGGCATTAATATCGCCTGTTGTCATGCCCTTTGATACGCCGACCAGCACCTATTACAAAATGAACAAAGACCCGATCATTGGGCCATTTGTCAATCATTTCATTGGGGCCTTTCATTACGAAGGTGCAATTCAAAACGGACTGGATGAAGTGTTCACACCTAATCCCCCACCTGCGGGTTATCGGGAGGGGATGGGTGTTGAATTGGTACTGCGCCCCAAAACAATCCAAAGCAATGCCCGACAGCGCAATCAAATCCATGAACAAATCCGCGCGCTTGAGGCACAATATGATCACGTCACCGTGCCCATCGAAATTTTGCACGGCGCATTGGACACCACGGTTTCCCCCAAAATCCATGCCGAGGGGCTGAAAAATCGCCTAAAGGATGTGAAAGTCACCATCTGGCCTGAACAGGGCCACATGCCCCATCATTTCAAACAGGCTGACATTTTAGAAGCAGTTCAGCGGTTACAATCACGCATCACATTGAAACAGAAAAACTAAATGGCCTGTGACGAAGGTTTGGTACAAATCATGCGCAATGATCTGTGTGATGTCATTGGGATTTCAGAAAAGAAAATGTTTGGTGGACTTGCCTGCATGTATGCGGGTCATATGGTATGCGGCGTTCACAAGGATGGCGCCATGTTCCGCGTCGGCAAAATACCAAGAGGCCGAGGCCAAAGCCATTGAGGGCGCGGGTGACATAATGTTTACAGGCCGCAAAATGGGCGGCCTGATCGATGTGACGGATGAGGCCATTGTCAATGATGATCGCCGCGCACTTTGGATGGGGATAGCCCTGCGCCATGCGCAGAGCCTGCCGCCAAAATCTTAGGTGATTTGCGCCTCTGCCGCGGCGATTGCGGCATCTGCTTTGGATGAATCGCTTCCACCACCTTGGGCCATGTCAGGGCGTCCGCCGCCCCCCTTGCCGCCTAATTCAATAACAGCGGCCTTGACCAAATCAACCGCACTGATGCGATCAGTCAGATCATTTGTGACCCCTGCGGCCACTGCAACCTTGCCACCTGTGTCAGCAATCAACAAAATCGCACCGCTTTCAACACAGTTTTTATGTTCATCGATAAGGGCGGGCAAATCCTTGCCCGACACACCGGCCAAAACCTGCGCAATGAAGGATACACCGTTGATCTCCTTGGCCGCTGGGCCCTGCCCCCGCGATGAACCGCCCGACATGGCCAATTCACGGCGCAGCTGAGCAACCTCATTCGCAAAGGCTTTGCGTTCATCCAACAAGGCTTTGACACGCGATCCAACTTCGGCAACGGGGGCCTTCATTTCAGATGCAATGGCGACCAACTGTTCAGATTGCTGGGTCAGATGATCCAATGCGGCCTGTCCCGTCAGCGCCTCAAACCGGCGCACGCCTGAGGAACTTGCGCTATCGCCAAGGGCGACAAAGGCACCAATATCACCTGTTTGGCGCACATGGGTGCCACCGCAGAGTTCCAATGAATAGGTGTTGCCATCATTGCCCTTGCCCGATCCGGCCAATTCGCCCATGGAGACCACACGAACCTCATCGCCATATTTTTCGCCAAATAGTGCCTGCGCACCCAATGCGCGTGCATCATCAGGGGTCATGATACGTGTTTCAACGCGTGTATTTTGGCGGATGAATTCGTTCACTTCTGCCTCAACCTGACGCAGTTCTTCCGCGCTCATCGCTTTGGAATGACTAAAGTCAAAGCGTAAACGATCCGCCGCATTCAGCGATCCGCGCTGTGCCACATGATCCCCTAAGGCACGGCGCAATGCTTCGTGCAACAGGTGGGTGGCCGAATGGTTCGCACGAATGGCGCTACGACGAGCGTGATCGACGTTTAATTGTGCGCCCTGGCCCGATTCAATATGTCCTTCGTTCACCGTTGCGATATGGATGAAAACGCCTGCAACTTTTTTCGTATCTGTGACGGTGGCCGCGCCCGTTTCGGTGCGAATTTCGCCCGTGTCGCCAACCTGACCACCGCTTTCTGCATAAAACGGTGACTGGTTTAGAACCACTTGGATTTCTGCGCCTGTTTCAGCCTTTTCCAAAGTTTCGCTGCCCTTAAGCATGGTCATGATCTGACCTTCGGCCGTTTCAGTATCATACCCAAGGAAATCGGTCGTGCCATGTTGATCCGCAATATCAAACCAGATTGAGGCATTTGCCGCCTCACCCGAACCTGACCATGCGGCGCGCGCCTTGGCCTTTTGTTCGGCCATCGCCGCATCAAAGCCGTCGGTATCCACACTCAGCCCCTTTTCACGCAAGGCATCCTGCGTCAAATCAAGTGGGAAGCCATATGTGTCATAAAGTTTAAACGCCGCTTCACCAGGTAATGCAGCGCCCTCACCCAGACCCGCAACCTCGTCATCCAGCAATTTCAAACCACGATCTAGCGTTTGTTTGAAGCGTGTCTCTTCTTGCAACAGAGTTTCTTCGATCAAGGCCTGCGCCTGTGACAATTCAGGATATGCCGCACCCATTTGTTGCACCAAAGCAGGCACTAAACGGTGCATCACGGGATCTTGGGATCCCAACAAATGCGCATGGCGCATCGCCCGGCGCATAATGCGACGCAACACATACCCGCGTCCATCATTTGACGGCATAACCCCATCCGCAATCAAGAATGAGGTTGAGCGAAGATGGTCCGCGATCACACGGTGATGTGTTTTTCCCGGACCATCGGGATCAGAACTTGTCGCGTGAGCAGACGCCTCAATCAACGAGCGGATCAAATCGGTTGAATAATTGTCATTGGTACCTTGCAACAGTGCCGCAACACGTTCGATCCCCATCCCTGTGTCAATGGATTGGTTTGGCAAATCCGTTTTTGACCCGTCTTCAAATTGCTCATACTGCATGAAAACAAGGTTCCAAATCTCGATAAAGCGATCTCCGTCTTCTTCGGGGGAACCCGGAGGGCCGCCCCAAAAGCTTTCGCCATGATCATAAAAAATTTCAGTACACGGGCCACAAGGACCCGTTGGTCCCATCATCCAGAAGTTGTCATTCGTTGCGATGCGGATGATGCGATCATCAGACAGGCCCGCAACCTTTTTCCACATATCCGCGGCCTCATCATCGGTATGATAGACCGTAACCAAAAGCTTATCTTTGGGAATATCCAGTTCCTTGGTCACCAATTCC
>JAAEZW010000120.1 GCA_018222665.1 Paracoccaceae bacterium | reverse complement strand
GCGGCGTCAATAGATGCATTTCCATTGGCTGGGGTAAAGGTTCGCGCGGTTCGGGTTGACCATTATGCGATCGCAGACGGAAATCCCGAACATGGGTTTATCGATATTTCCGTTCGTATCCGCGAAGGCCGTGATATGGAAACCAAGCAAGATGCAGCCCAGAAATTATTTGACGCGGCGAATGAATTTGTTGCGGACGTTATGCAGCGCCGATCGCTGGCATTGTCCTTGGAGCTGCGCGATATCGATGCAGCGCTTTCACCCAAATCTGGATCAATCCGAAAATACCTGGAGCTATAAATGTCAGATTTAACTTCGAATTTAGAAAAACTATCTGGATACCTTGAACGTTTTAAATCAACAGGTGTGTCGCACCATATCAATGGCAAAAATCTTTGGTCCAAAAGCGGTGATACATTTCAATCTGTTTCACCAGTTGATGAATCCTTTATTTGCGATGTTGCCAAAGGCGGTGTCGAAGAAATCGCATTGGCAGCTGACGCAGCGAAAAACGCATTCCCTGAATGGCGTGATTTAACAGGAACCGAGCGGAAAAAAATCCTACACAAGATCGCGGATGGCATCGTTGCCCGCGCCGAAGAGATCGCATTGTGCGAAAGTTGGGACACAGGGCAACCTATTCGATTTATGGCCAAGGCCGCGATCCGCGGTGCCGAGAATTTTCGGTTCTTTGCTGATCGTGCACCTGCCGCGCGCGATGGCCAAAGCCTGCCTTCCCCAAAGCTTATGAATGTGACAACGCGTGTTCCAATTGGTCCTGTAGGTGTCATTACGCCATGGAATACACCCTTTATGCTGTCCACGTGGAAAATCGCGCCCGCATTGGCTGCAGGCTGCACCGTTGTTCACAAACCCGCAGAGCTAAGTCCAGTAACAGCCAGCATTCTGATGGAGATTGCAAAGGATGCAGGTTTGCCAGATGGGGTTTGGAATTTGGTAAATGGGATTGGCGAAGAGGCAGGCAAAGCCCTGTGCGAACACCCAGATATCAAGGCGATTGCATTTGTCGGCGAAAGCCGTACGGGTAGCCAAATTATGAAACAGGGTGCAGATACGTTAAAGCGCGTTCACTTTGAACTGGGCGGTAAAAACCCTGTCGTTGTGTTTGATGATGCGGATTTGGACCGCGCGTTGGATGCAGCGATATTCATGATTTATTCGTTGAATGGCGAACGTTGTACGTCGTCGTCCCGCTTGTTGGTGCAAGATACGATTGCAGATGCGTTCGAGGCGAAATTGATTGAACGTGTAAATGCGATCAAGGTTGGCCATCCCCTTGATCCAGCGACCGAAGTAGGCCCTCTTATTCACACGGCCCACTTTAACAAAGTTTCCTCTTACTTTGATATTGCAAAGACGGATGGCGCAACAATCGCAGCAGGTGGTGCGCGTGACGGTGATATTGGATTTTTTGTGAAACCAACCCTGTTCACACATGCGACAAACGACATGCGTATCTCGCAAGAGGAAATCTTTGGCCCTGTCTTAACATCCATTCGGTTCTCCGATGAAGATCAAGCGCTACAGATGGCCAATGATGTGAATTATGGCTTAACGGGCTATATCTGGACCAATGATTTGACCCGAGCACTGCGATTTAGTGATAAGTTAGAGGCGGGTATGATTTGGGTAAATTCGGAAAACGTGCGACACCTGCCCACACCCTTTGGAGGCGTTAAGGCCAGCGGCATTGGTCGTGATGGCGGCGATTGGTCGTTTGAGTTTTATATGGAACAAAAGCATATCGGATTTGCGACGGGGTCGCATACTATCCCAAAATTAGGAAAACTGTAATGCCCGTACCAGCACCCAATTTAAACCCCGATTTCAATATCGTCCGATTAAGTCATGTGGAATATAACGTACGCGATCTTGCTGCGTCACGAGCGTTTTATGTGGACACCCTTGGTTTGCAGGTCACACATGAAACAGAGGACGCCATCTACCTGCGCGCGATGGAGGAACGTGGCCACCACTGTATCCATCTGATTAAATCGAACGCGGCATCTGTTGGTGTTTTGGGGTTTAAGGTTTGGGAGGATGCCGATCTGGACCGTCTAAGCGATTTTTTCATGGAACGCGGGCTGCCAGTTGAATGGATCGAGAAACCGTTTTTCGGTCGTATTTTACGGTCGCGCGATCCCTGGGGCATACCACTTGAGTTTTATGCCAAGATGGAACGTTTGGCCCCAATCCATCAAAAATATGCATTGTATCGGGGTGTCAAACCCTTACGAATTGATCACTTCAACATGTTTTCCAGCGATGTTGATGCATCCGTTAATTTTTATAACGACATGGGTTTTCGCGTCACTGAATATACTGAAGACAGCGAAACAGGTCGTCTATGGGCGGCGTGGATGCACCGTAAGGGTGGCGTGCATGACATTGCATTTACAAATGGGATTGGCCCCCGGCTTCATCACAGTGCGTTTTGGGTGCCGACACCGTTGAACATCATTGACTTGTTGGATTTGATGTCGACCACGGGATATGTCGCCAACATCGAACGCGGTCCGGGTCGTCATGGCATTTCAAACGCCTTCTTTTTGTACGTGCGTGACCCTGATGGCCACCGCATTGAAATCTATTGCAGCGATTATCAAACAGTTGATCCAGATTTAGAGCCAATTAAATGGGATTTGACCGATCCACAGCGTCAAACATTATGGGGTGCCGCCGCGCCGAAATCGTGGTTTGAGGAAGGCAGCGTATTTGATGGCGCAACCCCCGTTGACCCTGTGTTAAAAGCGCAACCCATAATCGCACCATAGGACCAGATATGAATTGGGATGAATACGAAAAATGGGTCAAACACCTTGGTGAATGGGGTGCAGAATACCACAAAACACTGCGCAATCGCCCCGTTCGTGCCCAAACGAAACCTGGTGACATTGCACAAAAATTAGAGGAAAGCGCGCCTGAAACGGGTACTGACATGTCGGAAATCATGTCGGATTTCGAACGTATTGTGATGCCCGGGATGACCCATTGGCAGCATCCGCGCTTTTTCGCGTATTTCCCTGCAAACGCCAGCCCGCCGTCCATGTTGGCGGATATCATCACATCTACGATGGCAGCGCAGTGCATGTTGTGGCAAACCTCACCCGCAGCCACCGAAATGGAAACCAAGGTTATTGATTGGTTGCGGCAGGCAATTGGTTTGCCGAATGCATTTCAGGGCGTGATCCAAGACAGTGCATCGGGCGCTACCTTGGCTGCGGTGTTGACAATGCGCGAACGTGCAATCGCATGGACGGGCAATACATCAGGCCTAAACAACAAGGGTCAATTGCGGATTTATTGCAGCGATCAGGTGCATTCCTCAATTGATCGTGCGGTATGGATTGCTGGCATTGGTGCCGAAAACATTGTGCGTATCCCAAGCGCTGGGCCCCTATACGCGATGGATTGCGAGGCACTCAACCATGCAATTGAAACAGATATTGCCGCAGGCCATATCCCGATCGGTGTGGTCGCCTGTACGGGTGGGACCAGCATTGGCGCGTGTGATGATATTGCGGGCGTGATTTCCGTGGCGAAACGGCATGATCTTTATGTTCATGTCGATGCGGCATGGGCAGGGTCGGCCATGATTTGTCCCGAATTTCAAACGCTGTGGCGCGGTGTTGAACAGGCCGACAGCATTGTTTTCAATCCCCACAAATGGTTGGGCGCCCAATTTGACTGCTCTGCGCACTTCTTGCGCAATCCTGATGATTTGGTCCGTACGCTGGCCATTCAACCCGAATACTTGAAAACGCATGGACAGGATGGATTGATCAATTATTCCGAATGGTCCGTTCCCTTGGGGCGGCGTTTTCGCGCGCTGAAGATTTGGTTTTTATTGCGCAGTTATGGCTTGGACAATTTGCGCAAACGCATTCGCAATCACGTCAATTGGTCGTGTGAGATTGCAGATAGATTCTGGGGCACCCCAGATTTTGAAATCGTCACAGATCCAATTCTGTCCTTGTTTACATTCCGATATGTCCCCGACACGGATCAAGATTTGGACATTTTGAATCAGAAACTTGTCGACGCAATCAATGATGATGGCCGTATTTATTTGACCCAAACGATCCACAAAGGACAAAAGGTTATTCGTTTTCAGGTTGGCCAATTTGATTGCGAAAAACAGGACATCGAAACTGCCTATGATGTCATATTGCAGATTGCAAAGGATATAACATGACCCATTTTGCCAGTTTTACAGCCGCCGCACAGCTTCATTTTGGCATTGTGACCGACGCAGGCGCGATTTCGATGAACGCGGCATTTCCACAATTTTCATCCCTACAGGATGTTGTGATTGCAGGTGCGCTAAAGGATTTGGCCAAGGCAGCGGTGGGGCGCGAGATTGATTTCAAACTAGATGATATTCAATTTGAGCTACCCGTCGCACACCCAGAAAAAATTATTTGCGTTGGCGTGAACTTTCCGGATCGTAACGCAGAGTACAAAGACGGGGTTGAGGCCCCGCCCAATATGTCGCTGTTTCCACGTTTCGCGCGCAGTTTTACGTCCGCAAACGCTCCGCTCATCCGTCCACCTGAGTCCGAAAAATTGGATTACGAAGGCGAAATTGCGATTGTCATTGGAAAACAGGGTCGTCGCATTCCACAGGATCAGGCCTATGAGCATATCGCTGCGATCACGCTGTGTAATGAGGGGACGATCCGCGACTGGGTGCGTCATGCCAAATTTAATGTCACTCAAGGTAAGAATTGGGAATCCTCAGGAGCAATGGGCCCATGGTTGGTGCCATTTACGCATCCATCTCAGCTGGATGATATCCGCATTACAACACATGTGAACGGTGAACTTCGTCAAGACGATCGCACCAGCCGTATGTTGTTCCCGATCAAACGCCAGATTGAATATATCTCAACATTCACGACCCTGATGCCAGGTGACATTGTCATCACTGGAACACCGACAGGCGCAGGTGCCCGCCTAGACCCACCGCAGTTTTTGAAACCTGGCGATGTTGTAACGGTGACTGCTGAAGGGATTGGAACCCTGACAAATACGATTGCGGATGAACAGGTATGATGTCGCCCGCAGAAATTCGCGCAGCCGCCGAACAACTTTTTGAAGCAGAAGCCAAGCGGTCACAGATCGACATTTTGTCGTTGGAACATCCAGATATGGATATGGATGACGCCTATGCCATACAATCCGCCTTGGTGGATCATAAACAGGCATCTGGACGCAGCATTATTGGATGGAAAATTGGACTGACGTCAAAGGCGATGCAATACGCATTGAATATCGATATTCCTGACAGCGGCATTTTGTTTGATGATATGTCGTTTGAAAATGGTGCACATGTTCCAGCGGGGCGTTTCATACAGCCGCGTGTCGAGGCAGAGATCGCATTTGTGATGTCAGATGATATCGCAGGTGCTGAGGTTTCGGGACAGGATATTATTGCAGCAACCGACTATGTCGCGCCAAGTTTGGAAATTTTGGACACACGCATAAAACGTATTGATCCAGCAACGAGAAAAACACGCACTGTGTTTGATACCATCGCCGATAATGCCGCAAATGCCGGAGTGGTACTGGGCGCAGAAAAACACGACATAACGGATTTTGATCTGCGCTGGGTTGGTGCCATTGTTCATCGTAGCGGCGAAGTTGAGGAAACAGGCCTGGGTGCAGGTGTCCTAAACGATCCAGTTGAAAGCATGGTGTGGTTGGTGCGCCGCCTTGCGCAATATGGTCAAGGTCTGCGCAAAGGTGATATCGTTTTGTCAGGGTCCTTTATCCGACCAATTGAATGCCCCTCTGGTTCAAAAATTGACGCAGATTTTGGTGCGTTTGGTCGTGTTTCAATCACGTTTGACTAACTATCTCTCGTCAACTGCTGTGGACCCTGTTAGGTGACGCGCATGGATACTGCGATAAAAATATTCTTGGTGGCGGCCCCATCCTTGGAACATGTGCTGCTGGAAGAAGCGGTTGAACTTGGCTTTTCCAGTGCCGAAGTCGTCAGCGGCGGTGTTGAATTTGACGGAAGTTGGCAGGACGTCTGGCGCGCCAACCTATGTTTGCGCGGCGCCACCCGTGTCTTGGTGCGGATGGGTGGCTTTCGGGCAATGCATTTGGCCCAACTTGATAAACGCTCACGCAAATTTCCGTGGGGTGAATTTTTGCGTACCGATGTTCCAATTCGTGTTGAAACAACAACGCGGAAATCACGGATTTATCATGCGGGCGCGGCCACACAGCGTATTGAACGTGCTATAAACGAAACAGCAGGTGTTGAGATTTCGCCAGAGGCCGAGCTGGTTTTAAAAG
>JAAEZW010000119.1 GCA_018222665.1 Paracoccaceae bacterium | reverse complement strand
CATCAATACGCTCTGCCACCTCGGCGGCGCTGCGCAATCCGATTTGCGGCCCAGCTTGCGCCATGGGATCATCTGATGCGATCAACGCCTGACGCGCTGCGGGCGTTTCCACGCGTCCTGCAAAACGATCCAACAATGCGCGAAACCGCTTTGGGCGCCAAATGTGACGGCGCAGGGCAGATTTGCGGCGTTCAGATGTGTTCAATCCATCAACCGCTGCCATCAGAATACCAATATCCCCAACGGTTGCCCGCACAGGCGCATCGCCCAAGGCGTTTTGGATCAGGGCAAAAACCTCGGCATCGGTTTCGGCCGGATTGCTGCGATCAAAGACTTCGTAGCCGACCTGCAGGTATTCATTGGCACGACTTGCATCATCCTCTTGGCGGCGAAACACCACACCGTTGTAGGTATAGCGCGCGGGTTCTGCCCCCTGTTCCATATGCATCTGCACAACGGGTACTGTGAAATCAGGACGCAGCATTTGTTCACCGCGCAGGGGATCGGACGTGACATAGGCGCGGGCGCGAATATCCTCGCCATATAAATCCAATAGGGTTTCGGCAGGCTGCAAAATCGCGGCCTGAATCGTGGCAGCACCGGCCTGTTGGAACAGGCTTTCAATACCTGCTGCTGCTGTTATCACCTTGGGGTTCATCGTCATGCCCCTTGGGTTTCACCGTTATGCGTCGCCAGAATTTCACGCACCTTGGCCAACATCTGATCACGGGGAACGGTTAATTGGCTTGGGCGTTCTTTCCACTCTTCTAAGGTGGCATTTTGGGCAATTTGTGCGCCTAGGATCAAATCCTTGATCTGAACGATCCCTTGGTCCTTTTCATCCCCGCCTTCGATAATGGCGATGGGCGAATTGCGTTTATCCGCATATTTCAGCTGATTGCCGAAATTTTTGGGGTTGCCCAAATAAACCTCGCTTCGGATGCCGTTATTGCGCAGCTCTGTCACCATCGCCTGATAATCGGCCATACGGTCACGGTCCATCACGGTCACGACAACGGGGCCAAGGGGATTTGATCCAATCCGTCCCTTTTCCCGCAATGCGGCCAGTAGGCGATCCACACCAATCGACACCCCTGTTGCAGGCACGGCCTGACCTGTGAAGCGTTTGACCAAATCGTCATATCGCCCGCCGCCAGAAACGGACCCAAATTGACGTTTGCGTCCCTTTTCATCAAAGATTTCAAAAGTCAGTTCAGCTTCAAACACAGGGCCTGTGTAATACCCAAGTCCGCGCACAACAGAGGGATCAATCAAAATTTGATCCGCGCCATAACCGCCTGCATCAAACAATTCGGCCATGGTTTCCAGTTCATTGACACCTTCGGCGCCTACATCTGATCCGCCGATGGCATCCCGTAGGTTTGCCAATGTCGCTGCCGCTGTGTCGCCTCGCGATGTTAGAAAGGCCACAACAGGCGCGGCCTGATCGTCAGTTAGGCCAACGCCATCAATATAAGCACCAGAGGCATCCAAGCGCCCCTTGCCCAAAAGTTCGCGCACGCCTGCCTCGCCCACTTTGTCGAATTTATCAATCGTGCGTAAAACGGCGTCGCGTTGCGCGTCGTCCGCAAGCCCCATGGTTTCCAAGACACCATTCAAAACTTTGCGGTTGTTCACACGGACAATGTAATCCCCGCGTGGGATACCGACAGTTTCAAGTGTGTCTGCCAACATCGCGCAAATTTCACTGTCTGCCGCAACAGAGGGTGCGCCCACAATATCCGCATCGCATTGATAAAATTGACGATAGCGCCCTGGTCCCGGTTTTTCATTGCGCCACACAGGACCCATCGCATAGCGGCGATAGGGATTTGGCAAATCATTGCGGTGTTGGGCATAAACACGTGCCAAGGGCGCCGTCAGATCATAACGCAGGGCAAGCCAATCGCCCTCTTCCTCTTGCCAGGCAAAGACACCTTCGTTCGGGCGATCCACATCTGGCAAAAATTTTCCAAGCGCCTCAACCGTTTCCACGGCCGAGCTTTCCAGCGCGTCAAAGCCATAATGATGATACACACCCGCGATCTGAGAGAGCATCTCAGAGCGTTCGCTTACTTCTGTTCCGAAATAATCACGAAACCCTTTGGGCGTTTCCGCCTTTGGGCGCGGTTGTTTTTTCACTTTGGCCATGGTCATTTTCCAAGCTAACTTTTCGCGTTTCGCTCTAACGCAGATATCGTGAATGAGCAAGCCAATGGGACAACAACCGCTTGATTGTCGCGTATGCCCCTCTAGTTCGATTTGCATGAAGAACGTTTTGATATTTGGACACACGGGCGGGATCGGTCGTGCATTGGCAGATCACTATGGTGCGCAGGGCGCGCAGGTGACCGGTGTTTCACGCACGACCAATGGTTTGGATTATTTGAACCCCGCCTCTGTTGATGCGGCGATGGCGCAAATTGATGGCCCCTTTGATCGCGTGATCGTGGCAAGCGGCGCTTTGGAAATCGACGGCTATGCACCTGAAAAAACGATACAGGCCGTCACGGCACAGGGCATGGCCGATCAATTCGCAGTGAACGCAATTGGCCCTGCATTGATTTTGAAACACATCAAGCGGCTATGTCCGCGACGTGCGCCCGCGGTGGTTGCGGTTTTATCGGCGCGTGTTGGATCCATCGGAGACAATAACATCGGCGGATGGATCAGTTATCGGGCCGCCAAAGCGGCAGTAAACCAAATCATCCGCACCAGCGCGATTGAGTTGGGGCGCACGCATCCCGAGCTTGCCCTAATCGCGCTACATCCTGGCACGGTTGCAACCAAATTCAGCGCAAATTACACCGCACGTCACCCCACCCAAACGCCTGAAAATGCTGCGCAGCATATGGCGCAAGTGATCGAAAAAATGACACCGCAAAACAGCGGTCAATTTTTTGATTGGGCAGGAAAATCAATAGAATGGTAAGACAGATCATCGTTATTTTGGGCGATCAATTATCGCCCGACAACCCCGCATTGCGGTCAGCCGACCCATCGCAAGATATCGTTTTTATGGCAGAAGTTGGAGGCGAGGCCACATATGTGCGTCACCACCCACAAAAAATTGCCCTAATCTTAAGTGCGATGCGCCATTTCGCACAGGAGTTGCGGGAAAATGGTTGGACCGTTCACTACACCACATTGGACGATCCAGAAAATCATCAAACGCTTGGCGCAGAAATTATAAAAATTGCTGCGCAGCATAAATGCACAAAAATCACCCTGACCGAGCCATCGGAATGGCGTGTCATCGACGATATGACCGCATTGCCATTGGATGTCACACTGCTTCCCGATGATCGCTTTTTCGCGTCACACGGTGTTTTTGAAACATGGGCAGAGGGGCGCAAAGCGTTGCGAATGGAATATTTCTATCGCGAGATGCGCAAATCCACGGGCTATTTGATGGAGGATGGAAAACCCACAGGCGGCCAATGGAATTATGACCATGACAACCGCAAGGCCGCGCCCAAGGATGTCACGCACCCCGGTCCAATCCCATTTACACCTGATCAAATCACCCGTGATGTCATTGCGGTGGTGCAGGCACGTTTTGACAATCATTTTGGGACGCTGCAACATTTTGAATACGCCGTCACACGTGCCGACGCGCTGCATGCGCTTGACCATTTCATCGCGCATGCATTACCGCGATTTGGGGATTATCAGGATGCCATGTTGCGCGATAATAGATACCTCTATCACTCTGTCCTATCCCCCTACATCAATATTGGCCTGCTTTCCCCGAAAGAGGTCTGTGACACCGCCGAACAAGCGTTCAAAGACGGTCATGCCCCGATCAATGCGGTTGAGGGGTTCATCCGCCAAATCCTGGGCTGGCGCGAATTTATGCGAGGGATTTATTTCCTAAATGGGCGCGACTATGTGAACTTGAATTATTTAGGACATGATCGTCCCCTGCCCGATGTCTATTGGGGCAGTGACAGCAAAATGTTGTGCATGTCAAAGGCCGTCGAACAAACCCGCGAAACGGCCTATGCGCATCATATCCAACGATTGATGGTCACAGGGAATTACGCATTGCTGGCGGGCGTTGATCCACATCAGGTGCATGAATGGTATCTGGGGGTTTACGCCGATGCATTTGAATGGGTTGAGGCGCCAAACACCATCGGGATGAGTCAGTTTGCAGATGGTGGCGTTGTGGGATCAAAACCCTATGTCAGCAGTGGTGCATACATCAATCGCATGTCGGATTATTGCAAATCTTGCGCGTATAAAGTGACGGCGAAAAAGGGGGCAGATGCCTGTCCATTTAACCTGCTTTATTGGCATTTTTTGATGCGGCACCGGGATCGTTTTGCGAACAATCCACGCATGGCCCAAATGTATCGCACATGGGATCGTATGAACCCTGACCATCGTGCCACCGTTTTGGCCGAGGCTGACGCCTATTTAGAGGCCGAAGTGCCGCGCACGGATCACTGATCCGAATTGCTGACCAAGGCGCCGTTGTTCCATTGGCCGCTTGCTGTATTGCCGTTGGCAAAGCGAATGGTGCCCTGACCCTGTCGTTTGCCGCGCTGGAACGTACCTTCATAAACGTCACCATTGGCATAGGTGGCCACACCCTGCCCGGTGATTTCGCCATTGGCCCAATCACCCGTATATGTGAACCCGTCGGTCAATGTGATTGTTCCTTTGCCATGGCGCTGACCATTTAGGTAATCACCTTCGTAGACCATGCCATCGGCAAAGGTTGCCTTGCCCTTGCCAGAGCGTGTTCCGTCCTGCCATTCACCTTCATAGGTGTAACCATCGGCATAGGTCATCACGCCAAATCCATGATTGCGCGCGTTTTGGAAACTGCCCTTATAGGTCACGCCATTGGCATAAATTGCGGTGCCTTCGCCCTCAATCACGCCCGCGCTCCAACCACCTTCATAGCTGGACCCATCAGGGTAGATGATTTTTCCTGTGCCATCGGCCAGACCACTGACAAAGTCACCTGTATAGATGGAACCATCAGGATAGGTCACCTGACCCTGCCCCTGAATTTGTCCATTTTCCCAACTGCCTGTGTATTGGTATCCATCATTGCCGATGAAGGTACCTTGGCCAACACGCTGATCATCTTCGAAATTGCCCTCGTAGATATCGCCATTGGCATAGGTCACTTTACCCTGGCCTTGGCGGCGACCATCCACCAAATTCCCCTCATAAACGTCACCGTTTGGTTGGATCAACTTGCCCAACCCGTTGATTTCGCCCGCTTTCCAAAGACCTTCGAAAATTAGGCCTTCTGGCATCTCAAGCCGCCCGCGACCCTCGCGCGCGCCGCGCACAACACTGCCATCATAGATGGTGCCATCGGGATAGGTGATGCGTGCAGCGCCCTCTTTCACGCCATTGATCCAATCACCATCATAGATGTAGCCATCTGGATTGGTCATAACACCGCGACCGTGATGCATTGCATCGCGAAATCCGCCTTCGTATCGTGCGCCATTTGGGTATTCCGCAACACCCTGACCCGAAATTTTCCCATCCAGCCAGCTGCCCTCATAGGTGCCGCCATCGGCAAAGGTTATTTTGCCAATCCCCTCAGGCTTGCCTTTGACAAAGCTGCCTTCATAGCTGGATCCATTTGGGAAATGCGCAACACCATTGCCCCGAATTTCACCATCCACCCAGTCGCCCGAATATTGATAGCCATTGGGTAATGTGTAGGTACCTGCTCCATGCTGCAGACCATTGCGAAACGTGCCCTCATATATGCCGCCATCATCATATTGTTTAATTACAATATCCGAAGTTTGCGCTGCCAATGGTGCGGCCATCAATGCCGCCGCAAAAAGGGTGGATGTCAGTAAACGTCGCGTCATGGTTGCCTGCAATTTTTCTAAGGTCGTGCGCAGCTTAGTAAACGAGGCGGCATCTGACAATGGCCTTTCGATTTCACCAATGGGGTGGGCGTTGATCGGCCACGTATTCAATGCCTTCGCTTTCGCGCTCTGCCTCGCGTTGCATCAACATCCCAACGCGACGTTCAAGGGCCTCAATCCGCTTGGATTGGTCGGCAACAATGTCTGACAGTTCGTCATTCACCTTGATATGATGTGCCAGAGCTGTTTCCAAATCCACAAGGCGACGTTCAACATCGTGACCATTTTGATCCATTCGGGCATCCTTTCGCACAGAGATTTACCAATGCATTGAACCCTCTGCCCTGAAAATGCAATAGTTTCAACAAATCTTGGCCCTGTCGTTATGTCAGGTTACGCATCAAGATAACGAGTTTTGAATCTGGGACGAGCATGGCAACGATTTTACGGCGCAATTTGATTTCTGTGACCGAAGGGC
>JAAEZW010000118.1 GCA_018222665.1 Paracoccaceae bacterium | reverse complement strand
AAGAGTTCGAGCCTGACGCCCCCGAATTGGAAGAGTCTGCGCAGCCCATAGATGCTCCCGAACTATTGTCAGTTGGAACAGGTCATGACTCCCTAATGGGGGGGCGCGGGGGATGGCGTGTTGATCGTCACGGATTTGGAACGTGATTACCTAAATGGCGGGGAAGGAGACGACAGCATCCATAGCTATGGCGCCGATGTCATGACAGGCGGCGATGGGGCTGACATGTTTGTTTATACAGATGTGGGCGATGAACCGATCGTGATTACAGATTTTGATCCCACTGTGGATACGATGGCCATTCAGTTTCACGAAAATGACGTGCGTGACATATCTGTTCATCCAGTGTCAGAAGATGTGTATGAAATTCGTTCGGGCGATCAGGTGGCCGCTTATATCAAATCAATTGCGCCATTTGATGCATCCGGTATCGTGGTTCCAACGCATACATAGAATCCTCTTTGCAAATCTGAGATTTTTCAGTATACGCGCCTGATCTGTGAAAGCAGATTCCTCCAAGGGCCTTGCTGGACGACATCCCGGCTTGTGCCATAACCCTTAAACACAAAGGAGACCCCGATGTCGATTACTGCTGAAGAAAAAGCACGCGTCATGAAAGAATTCGCGACGAAAGAAGGCGATACAGGTTCCCCAGAGGTTCAAGTTGCTATTCTAACGTCACGTATCACAACACTGACAGAGCACTTCAAATTCCATAAAAAAGATAACCACGGTCGTCGTGGTCTTTTGAAAATGGTTGCGCAGCGTCGTAAGCTTCTTGATTACCTAAAAGCAAAAGAAGAACAGCGTTACACTGATCTGATCAAGCGTTTGGGCATTCGTCGCTAATTTGCGACACGCATACGAACACATCAAACCGCGCCATTTGGTGCGGTTTTTTGTTTTTAGGTGTACTGCGATCTAATACTTTCCATATCTTGGTTTCTCCTATATACGCGCGACATCTGAGATCAGGCGCCCGGACTCCAGCGCCCGAAATATAAGATATAGGGGTCAGGGGGAATCCGCCCCCTACGCAAATGGCCAGTGGGCCAATATAGGAAAATGAGATGTTCGAAGTAACGAAAAAATCTATGCAGTGGGGCGAAGAAACGCTTACGCTGGAAACAGGCAAAGTTGCCCGTCAAGCGGACGGCACCGTGATTGCCACATTGGGCGAAACATCTGTGATGGCAAACGTCACATTCGCCAAATCAATGAAAGAGGGGCAGGACTTTTTCCCTCTGACAGTACATTACCAAGAGAAATACTATGCCGCTGGTAAAATCCCTGGCGGCTTTTTCAAGCGCGAAGCACGCCCATCAGAGGCAGAAACACTAACAGCGCGTTTGATTGACCGCCCAATTCGCCCATTGTTCGTTGATGGTTTCAAAAACGAAGTTTTGGTGATGTGTACGGTTCTGAGCCACGATTTGGTGAACTCACCCGACATCGTTGCAATGATTGCGGCCTCTGCTGCGTTGACCATTTCTGGTGTCCCATTCATGGGTCCAATCGGTTGTGCGCGCGTTGGTTTTGTTGATGGTGAATATGTCTTGAACCCAACTGTTGATGACATGAACGGCCTGCGCAACAACCCAGAACAGCGATTGGATCTGGTTGTCGCAGGAACCAAAGATGCCGTGATGATGGTTGAGTCAGAGGCATATGAACTAAGCGAAGATGAAATGCTGGGTGCGGTCACATTCGCACACAAGCAAATTCAGCCCGTCATCGATTTGATCATCGATTTGGCCGAAGTCGCCGCAAAAGAGCCATTTGATTTCGCACCTGTCGATTACTCTGATCTATATGCAGCAGTGAAAGCCGCAGGTGAAGAGCAGATGCGCGCAGCCTATGGTAACACCGACAAACAAGAACGGGTCGAGGCCGTTGCCGCAGCACGCGACGCGATCAAAGCCGCGCTAAACGAAGAGCAACTGGCAGATGCAAACCTTGGTTCAGCGATGAAAAAGCTAGAGGCAAGCATCCTGCGGGGCGACGTTGTGAAAGGCGGCAAGCGTATTGATGGTCGTGCAACAACAGATGTACGCGCGATTGTAAGTGAAACAGGAATGTTGCCACGTACACACGGCTCTGCATTGTTCACGCGTGGTGAAACACAGGCATTGGCGGTAACCACGCTGGGGACTGGTGATGATGAACAGATGATTGATGCGTTGCATGGCACGTATAAATCAAACTTCATGTTGCACTATAACTTCCCTCCTTATTCTGTGGGTGAAGTTGGGCGCGTTGGCTCACCAGGTCGTCGTGAAATTGGTCATGGTAAACTGGCATGGCGTGCGCTTCAGGCGGTTTTGCCTGCAGCAACCGATTTCCCATACACAATTCGTGTTGTTTCTGAGATCACTGAATCAAACGGTTCATCCTCAATGGCGTCTGTTTGTGGCGGTTCATTATCCATGATGGATGCAGGTGTCCCACTAAAAGCACCCGTTGCAGGTGTTGCCATGGGCCTTATCCTTGAGGATGATGGCAATTATGCGATCCTAACGGACATCTTGGGTGATGAAGATCACTTGGGCGACATGGACTTTAAAGTCGCTGGTACAGAAAACGGCATCACATCCCTGCAAATGGACATTAAGGTTGCGGGTATCACACCTGAAATCATGAAAAACGCTTTGGCACAGGCCAAAGAGGGACGCATGCATATTTTGGGTGAGATGTCGAATGCATTGACCGAAGCAGGAGAATTCTCTGTCCACGCGCCACGCATTGAAACAATGCAGGTTCCTACTGATAAGATCCGTGAAGTGATCGGTTCAGGTGGCAAAGTGATCCGCGAAATCGTTGAAGTTTCTGGTGCCAAAGTTGACATTAACGATGATGGTCAGATCAAGATTGCGTCCCCTGATGGTGAGTCCATCAAGAAAGCATACGACATGATCTATGCGATCGTCGCAGAACCAGAAGTTGGTCAGATTTACACGGGTAAAGTCGTAAAGGTTGTCGATTTTGGTGCATTCGTAAACTTCTTTGGAAAGCGCGATGGTCTTGTCCACGTCAGCCAAATTGAAAACCGTCGCCTAAACCACCCATCTGACGTTCTGAAAGAGGGTCAAGAAGTCAAAGTCAAACTTTTGGGCTTTGATGATCGTGGTAAGGTACGTCTTGCGATGAAGATGGTTAACCAAGAAACTGGTGAAGAAATCGTCGAAGAAAAGTCAAACGACGAAGAATAATACAAATAAAAAGGCCCTCTCACTTGAGAGGGCCTTTTCGTTGGTAGTCCTATCGAAGATTGACTGGGATAACCATGACAGTGTTTCAAAGATCTGTCTAAAACGCGATATGCGGTGAAAGCTAACCTGCTCTAATAAGGATCGTCAGCGATGTTTAGTTACGCGGCTGGAGTGACGAGTGTAGATCTAGACACACCAGTTGTTTAAAGTGATTAACTCAACGATTAATATTGGGCGCTAAGGTGCACCCAATGCAATTGCTAATGTGGGCTTTGATACTTTATCAAAACCTACACAGTGAAATTAAACACTCATACAGATGTATTTCAGTTCCAGATAGTCATCGATACCGTGATGGCTTCCTTCTCGACCAAGGCCAGATTGCTTTACACCACCAAAGGGCGCGACCTCGGTTGAGATAATACCTGTGTTGACACCTACAATGCCGTACTCCAGTGCCTCAGCGACCTTATAAACACGGCTCAGATCTTTGGCATAGAAATAGGATGCAAGACCAAAGATCGTGTCATTTGCCAGTTCGATCACCTCGTCAACGTCTTCAAACTTAAATAAGGGAGCAAGCGGACCAAATGTTTCTTCGGTTGCGACTGCCATATCTTTGGTTGCACCGGTCACGATTGTTGGTGGCATGAAAAACCCTTCGCCCTGATGGCTTTCACCGCCATAGAATACTGTGCCGCCCTTTGCTGTGGCATCTGCAATATGCTCTTGGACTTTGGTGATCGCATCTTGGTTGATCAATGGACCCAACGCCACGCCATCCTCAAACCCATCACCGATTTTCATTTTGGACAGTGCTGCAGCCAGTTTTTCCGCAAAGGCATCATAAACACCTGCCTGAACATAGATCCGGTTGGCACACACACATGTTTGACCGTTGTTGCGGAATTTACACATGATTGCGCCTGCAACTGCTTCGTCTAGATCTGCATCGTCAAATACGATAAAAGGTGCATTTCCGCCCAGCTCCATTGAACATTTCATTACCTGATCCGCGGCCTGGCGCAACAGGATGCGGCCAACTTCGGTTGATCCCGTAAATGTCAGTTTGCGCACGGCTGGGTTTTCACAAAACTCTTTCCCGATTTCTGTTGAACGGGAAGATGGGATAATTGACAAAACACCCTTTGGGATTCCTGCGCGTTCCGCCAAGACGCCCATTACCAATGCGGACAATGGCGTCTCTGCTGCGGGGCGCGCAACAAAAGAACAACCCGCAGCCAATGCTGGCGCGGCCTTACGTGTGATCATCGCGTTTGGGAAGTTCCAAGGTGTGATCGACGCTGCAACGCCGATTGGCTGTTTTAGAACGATGATACGTTTGTCGGGCTGATGCCCTGGAATTGTTTCACCGTAAATACGTTTTGCTTCTTCTGCGAAAAATTCAATGAATGACGCACCATATCCAATTTCGCCTTTTGCTTCGGCCAATGGCTTTCCCTGTTCGGCAGTCAAGATAGTTCCAAGATCATCTGCATTTTCCATCATTAGATCGTACCAACGACGCAAAATATTGGCGCGCTCTTTCGCGGTTTTGGCGGCCCATTCTTTTTGTGCGGCCTCTGCTGCTGCGATTGCCTGCGCAGTTTGCGCACGGCTCAGGTCCGCAACTTTGGCAATAACATCTCCTCTGGCGGGGTTCATTACGTCAAATGTTGCCCCATCTTCGCCGTCAACCCACTCGCCTGCTAAATAGCCTTGTGTTGCGAGCAATGATGGGTCTTTCAGCAGGTCTTTCAAATTGGTTTCGTTTGCCATGGCGTCCTCCGAAAATATCTCGTGCATAGGCAAATCACCTCTGTCATAGATTGTCCAGCCTACAAAGGAGCCCGAAATGTCCCGAATAGATTATGATGATGCTTATGCCAATGCTGCGTATATCCCGAACGCAGATGATTTTATCACGCGCTGGCAATCTGAGGCTTCAGCGTTTCGTTCAGACATGCTGGAACAAGGACGTGCTGAATTAGAGATCGCATATGGTCAAAGTAAACGACAAACGTATGATGTTTTTCATCCTGAAGGCGATGCAAAGGGCACGTTGGTCTTTGTGCATGGGGGATATTGGCGGCGGTTTGATAAATCCTATTGGTCACATTTTTCGCATGGTGCTTTAACTAAAGGATGGCGGGTGGTGATGCCTTCGTATGATTTGTGCCCTCGTGTCTTAATTGCTGAAATTACACAGCAAATGCGCAGCTTTGTAACACAAATCGCCGAAAAATATGTGGGAGCAATTGCGCTGACGGGACACTCTGCTGGTGGCCATCTGGTGGCGCGGTTGGGTGTACCTGATGTGCTGTCGGATGATCTTATCTCTCGTATCACGCAAATTGTCCCAATTTCAGCAGTCGCTGATTTACGCACCTTAATGTTTACAGAAATGAATAATGATTTTCGACTGACGGATGAAACCGCTACAGCTGAAAGCCCCGCATTGATGCCGAAACCAATTTGCCCCGTGACTGTTTGGGTTGGAGGTGACGAACGACCAGTTTTTTTGGAACAATCAATGATTTTGGCGGAAAACTGGGGTGTGAAAATGATCGTGCGTCAAGGTGAACACCATTTCGATGTAATTGATGGTTTGAAAGACCCTAATAGTATTTTGGTACGGCTTTTGACTACATAAACTCGAGCTAAGATACGCGGTAAATTGAGCATTACGAAATTGTCTCACTCGCTTCCCAGAGATGCTGTTGTAGGAGCCGCTATAATACCACACGGGAGCGGCAGTAATCTCTGCGATATGTTGTTTCTTAAAACGACACTTCAAGTGTTCATGTCGGATTTTAAGACAAAGTGCTTAGACCACTCGGATCCGTTTTTTATCAAAGACGCGTAGAACCGTTTTCAAATCATGACCGCGTTTTAGGATTTGACCATCCATACCGATAACGCTGTATTCGCCCTGTTTGCTGCGCAGCTTTGGACGTTTTTCAATTCTGTAAAGGGGGTGTTCGGCTGTACGCCTGAATATTGAAAATACGGCGACTTCCTTTAATGACGAAATTCCATAATCCCGCCATTCGCCTGCTGCCACCATCTGACCATAAAGTGATAGTATTACGCTAAGTTCGGTGCGATGAAACGCAACAACATGA
>JAAEZW010000117.1 GCA_018222665.1 Paracoccaceae bacterium | reverse complement strand
GATCAAACCCGTGCCATGACAGGATGGACACGGCTGCGTTGTGGCCTCAATCATACCCGGGCGCAGGCGCTGACGGCTCATCTCTAAAAGGCCAAAGCCTGAGATTCGGCCCACTTGTATGCGCGCACGATCCGTTTTCAATTTGTCTTTAAGGCGTTTTTCAACCGCGTTGTTATTACGACGTTCATCCATGTCGATGAAGTCGATCACAATCAAACCTGCCAAATCGCGCAGGCGCATTTGACGCGCAACTTCTTCTGCCGCCTCAAGGTTAGTTTTTAGCGCAGTTTCTTCGATGGACCCCTCTTTGGTCGCACGACCCGAGTTCACATCGACCGCAACCAAGGCTTCGGTCACACCAATCACCAAGTATCCACCTGATTTCAGTTGGACCACAGGATTGAACATGGAGGACAGATAGCTTTCCACCTGATAGCGCGCAAAAAGTGGGAGCACATCGGTGTAATGTTTCACGTTTTTCGCATGACTTGGCATGATCATTTTCATGAAGTCTTTGGCGTTACGATACCCGCGTTCGCCCTCAACCAACACCTCATCAATGTCGCGATTATATAGATCGCGGATTGATCGTTTGATCAAATCGCCCTCTTCATAAATTTTCGCGGGCGCGATTGATTTCAGCGTCAATTCGCGGATTTGTTCCCAAAGACGCTGCAAATATTCGTAATCGCGTTTGATTTCTGTTTTGGTGCGCTTGGCCCCAGCTGTACGAATAATCAAACCCGCCCCTGTTGGGACGTCAATTTCTGTTGCGATTTCCTTAAGTTTTTTGCGATCCGCTGCATTTGTGATTTTACGCGAAATCCCGCCACCACGAGCGGTGTTCGGCATAAGAACACAGTAGCGACCCGCAAGCGATAGATACGTGGTCAGCGCTGCGCCCTTGTTCCCGCGCTCTTCTTTGACAACCTGCACCAACATAATTTGGCGCACTTTGATCACTTCTTGGATTTTGTAACGGCGTGGACGGGACCGCCGTTGTGGACGCAGATCCATGGCATCGTCATCGTCAGATACGGATTCGATCCCATCGTCCTGATCGTCTTCTGCGGTATCCACCTCCACAGGCTCTTCGCTATCGTCTGAGGTCTCTGCCTCATCGTTGGAGTCCGCTGCTGCGACAGATTCATCATCCGAAGCGGCGGGCGCCTCTTCTGAGGTTTCCTCGCTTGTGACGTCTGCGGCAGGTGCTTCTTCAGGCACGTCGTCTTGGGCATCTTCTGATGGCGCGTCAGACTCTGTTTCAGCCACAGGCGCGTCTGCTTCTGCCGTGTCGGCGTCCGCAGCATCTTCTGGTGCATCAACCTCTTGCGTGACGATCATTGGTTCGTCTTCAACGATGGGTGCCGCCATGGGTGCATCGTTTGCGTCAGTCCCATCCGATGCATCCAAATCGATGGTTTCCATTCCATCAACTTCTGTCTCGGTGACAACCTCAGCAGGTTTGTTGTTGCGACGATGCGGGCCACGACGACGACGTTTTTTGGGCGCTTCGTCCTCTTCTTCGGCGCGTGCATCCGCCTCTGCCAATGCACGCTCCTCTTCCATCAGCGCTTCACGATCCGCAACTGGGATCTGGTAGTAATCAGGATGGATTTCGGAAAACGCCAAAAATCCGTGACGGTTTCCACCATAATCCACAAAAGCCGCCTGAAGTGACGGTTCGACCCGTGTTACTTTTGCAAGATAGATGTTGCCAGCGATTTGGCGTTTGTTTTCAGATTCAAAGTCAAATTCCTCAACCTTGTTTCCATCAACCACAACCACGCGCGTTTCCTCGGCGTGGGTGGCGTCGATAAGCATTTTCTTAGCCATATTATCCATTCACACATCGCATCCCAAACGCGCCGTTCAACGGCGTCGGGAACATAAATGATGTGATTGTCTCTTTGGGCGATGGCGCGCGCGCGTGCAGACCGACCGCGTTGGGCCCCTGCTCGATTAACGAAATGTCGTTCGCGTTGCATCGCGTCTTCTTCTCCAATCAGGCGAACCTGACCAATTTGTGTCCCGTCGCAAAAGCGGTCCGGGGGCGGGTGACCCAAGGGATCTTATCAATCTGTAGTTCGGGAACCAGTCGCTATGCCGGGTCACATCGAAAAACAGTGAAACTCTCAAGGCAGGGTAATTCATGAAAAAGAGCTGCCTTGGTGACCATAAGGGGAAAAATGCGGAAAATACAATGGGCAAATTACAAATGTGTGGAATTGAGTAGAATTTTATCCATAAAATCTGTCAAATGGGGCGCATTACTGCGCGCCCCAAGAGGATAAGTTTATCCTAAATTTTGCAAACGTTTGAACAGGCTGGATGTATCCCAGCGCCCGCCGCCCATTTTTTGCACGTCTTTATAAAACTGATCTACCAATGCCGTCACAGGGAGGCTTGCGCCCGTTTCATCAGCCGCTTGAAGACAGATTCCCAAATCCTTGCGCATCCAATCAACGGCAAACCCGTGTTCGAAATGATCGTCCAACATAGTTTGATAGCGGTTGGACATTTGCCAACTGCCTGCAGCGCCTTGGGAAATCACCTCAACCACGGCCGCACCATCAAGACCCGCTTTTTCAGCAAAGTGTAACGCTTCTGACAGGCCTTGAACCAATCCCGCGATGGCAATTTGATTGCACATCTTGGTTTTTTGCCCAGCGCCGCTGTCACCTATACGACGACAAATGCGTGAATAGGCAGCCATAATCAGTTCTGCCGCATCATATGCGGTTTGATCTCCACCACACATGATGGACAACACGCCGTTTTCTGCGCCTGCTTGTCCCCCGGAGATCGGCGCATCCACCAAGCTCAGACCCAGTTCTGCGGATGCAGCGTATAGTTCGGCGGTCACTTTTGCCGAAACGGTTGTGTGGTCCACAAAAATCGCACCATTGGACATGCCCGCAAATGCCCCCGTATCCCCCAGGCACACACCGCGCAAGTCATCATCATTGCCCACGCAGGCCATGACGAAATCAGCGCCCTTTGCCGCCTCGGCTGGGGTGGTGGCCATTGCGCCACCATGCTCTGCTACCCAGGCTTCTGCCTTGGCAGTGGTGCGGTTATAGACAGTAACAGAATGCCCTGCGCTTTGAAGATGCCCTGCCATTGGGTATCCCATGACGCCAAGGCCTAGAAATGCGACATTTGCCATAATTATTCCTCTAAATTCTTGGTTTCATACTTGTGTCGCGGTATGAAACCTGATGCAAGGGGGTGAGGGCAAAAAGGTAGGTTTAGGATGGCAGGCGTTTTTCACATTCTTCTGCGCATTGCAATTGGATCAATCGCATTGGTCGTTTGTGCGTTTGTCATTGCCTACTACCTCGCTGCACGCTCTCTCCCAGATTACGACGCCGAGCTGGAGTTGCCCGGCGCTTTGGGAAAGATAGAAGTCGTTCGGGATACGGCAAATGTTCCCCATATTTTTGCGGATCAAAACGAGGATGTGTTTTTTGGCCTAGGCTATGTCCATGCACAGGATCGTTTGTGGCAAATGTCAATGATGCGGCGCACGGCGCAGGGGCGATTATCGGAAATCTTTGGTCCAGACACCGTGCATATTGACACCTATATGCGGCATCTTGATCTCTATTCGACCGCCGTGCGTAGCCTGTCGGTGCAATCCCCCGAAACGCTTGCCGCATTAAACGCCTATGCGCGTGGTGTGAATGCGCGTCTACATGAAATCAACACCTATGCCCGTGGGCGCGGCGCACCCGAGATGTTTTTGTTCAACGCCCCCTTTGCCACATGGCAACCTGCAGACAGTTTGGTGATGCTAAAACTGATGTCTGTGACACTGTCATCGCATATGAAGCGGGAAATACGACGCGCCAAAGTCTCGCTTGCCCTGCCTGATCCGGAACGCATTATCGATATTCTGCCCGATCATCCTGCGACCGCAACCATTGCGCTGCCTGATTATGCATCCTTGTGGGACACACCGATGTTTGAAACCACATTGGTTGATGCATCCTTCGATCACCCCCTTGCCCCGTGGAAATCTATTGAACACGCTGGTGCCTCAAACGCCTTTGCCGCGGCCCCTGCCCGCAGTGCGGCGGGTGGCACAATATTGGCCAATGATCCACATTTGGAATTGACCGCGCCCACAATTTGGTATCTGGCGCGTATGGAGCTTTCTATGGGTGGCATGATTGGCGCAACGATCCCTGGCATTCCCCTAATCCTATCAGGGCGAAGCGAAAAATTAGCTTGGGGGATGACGTCATCCTACCTTGACGACCAAGATATCCTGATGGAAGAGGTCAATGCCGGCACCCCAACGGAATATCGCACCGAAGAGGGTTGGAAAAAATTTCGCACACGCCAATCCATCATCAATGTGGCGGATGGCACCCCAAAAACCCTGACCCTGCGGTGGAGCGATAATGGCCCGATCCTGCCATTGGATATGTTTGATTTAGCCTCTGTCACACCGCGCGGACATGTCCCTGCCTTGTCGTTTTCGGCACTTTCGCCTGCCGATACAACGATGACTGCTGTGTTCAATATGATCCAAGCCGAAAATGTAACCGATGCAATCGCCGCGGGTGAGGGATATATCGCGCCCTCGCAAAACGTGACCTTCATTGATCGCGACAGCATTGGGTTTAAGGTGATTGGTGCGATGCCCAAGCGAAGCATCAGCCACCAAACCCAAGGCCGCATGCCTGCACTAGGCTGGGTGCGGGATAATCAATGGGATGGACGCCTGCCCTATTCCGATAACCCCGCGGTGATAAGCCCAGAGACAGGTATCATTGGGAACACCAACAACAAAACAACCGATGCAGATTTCCCAAATCACGTGTCCTTTGAATGGGGCGACAGCCAGCGGGTCAACCGTCTGAAGCGGCTAATGGAAATGCGCAAGGTGCATACACGCGAAAGCCTGATCGAAGCGCAATTGGATACAGTTAGTTTTACCGCGCAATCGCTGTTGCCATTGATCGGTAAAGAGCTGTGGTTCACGGGCGAGGCAGGCGAGCGTGGTACATTGGCCTGGCAGCGCACAACAGCGCTGTCACTATTGGCCGATTGGAATGGAGAGATGAACGAACATCTGCCCGAACCCCTGATCTATTCCGCGTGGTTGCGCGCCATTCAGACGCGATTGATCCGCGACGAATTGGGGCCATTGGCCGAAGAGTTCACACATGTTGAACCCCTGTTTATTGAACGGGTATACCGCGATATTGAAGGCGCCTCCGTTTGGTGTGATGTGATCCAAAGCGCGCCTTTTGAAACCTGCGATCAAATTGCCTCCCGCGCCTTGGATGATGCGCTGGTCTGGCTCAGTGATAATTTCAACCGTGATCCCAACGCGCTGCGTTGGGGAGATGCGCATCAAGCCACGCATGATCACGCGGTTTTGGGTAAAATTCCCGTATTGCATTATTTCGCCAACATTCGCCAATCCACATCAGGGGGCGACAATACCCTGTTGCGGGGGCGCACACGTGGCGGGGATGTGTACCCATTCCACAATGTGCATGCCGCAGGGTATCGCAGTGTGGTGGATTTTGCCGATCCCGACAGTTCGGTTTTTGTCACCTCAACAGGGCAATCGGGACATTTCCTATCGCGTCATTATGATGATTTGGGACAACTGTGGCGTTTGGGGGAATATGTTCCCATGTCGCTTGATCACCGTCTTGCCCGCGCGGCCGCAACAGGGATCACAACAATCACTCCGCTGAGTGAGTGATCCCAAAAGATTTTTCAAACTGCGCTTTTTGTTTCGCGTTCCAACGCAGATGAAACAGGCTGCCATCCTCACCTTGGGTTTCACGTTCAACCACGCCTTGTTCAAATAACCATGCCCGCGCACGTCCGTCTGCATAGGGTAAATGGATGCCATCCTCGATAATATCGCGGGTCAGATGCGTTGACACACGGTTGACCAATTTGTCCAATCCCTGCCCCGTGATAGCAGAAATGGTTAGAATATGATCATTGCGTTCGGCAATTTTCCCCAAAGCATCGCGATCATCCGCATGAATCAAATCGACCTTGTTCCACACGTCAAGCTGCGGTGTATCCTCAGATATCCCAAGGCTTTCAAGGATCTTTTCAACGTCTTCGGCCTGTTCCTCTGTCGCAGTATGAGAGATATCGCGCACATGCAAGATGATGTCGGCCTCTAGCACCTCTTCCAATGTCGCGCGAAAGGCCGCAACCAATTCTGTGGGCAGGTCAGAGATAAACCCAACGGTGTCAGATAGGATAATATCCACCCCACTGGACAGTTTGATCGAACGCATGGTCGGGTCCAGCGTGGCAAAGAGCATATCTTTGGCCATCACCTCTGCCCCTGTTAGACGGTTGAACAGAGTGGATTTCCC
>JAAEZW010000116.1 GCA_018222665.1 Paracoccaceae bacterium | reverse complement strand
GAATCAGGCAATCGGTTTGAAAGAAGGCGGCGCAGATGTGCTCTGGCTTGAAACCATTTCATCGCCCGAAGAATACCGCGCCGCAGCCGAGGCCTTTTCGCACGTAGATTTGCCATGGGTTGGCACGATGAGCTTTGATACCGCAGGACGAACAATGATGGGCGTCACATCGCGCGATCTGGTCGCCTTGGTCAACAGCTTGCCAAATCCACCTGTCGCCTTTGGCGCGAATTGCGGAACGGGCGCGTCGGATTTGTTGCGCACGGTCCAAGGATTTGCAAACGAGGCCCCTGCCCAAGCCATTGTTGCCAAAGGAAACGCCGGCATTCCAAAATATGTAGACGGTCATATCTGTTACAACGGCACGCCTGAATTGATGGCGGATTACGCCGTGATGGCCCGGGACAGTGGCGCAAAAATCATCGGCGGATGCTGTGGCACCATGCCCGATCATCTACGTGCAATGCGCCAAGCGTTGAAAACGCGCCCCGCGGCGGAAAAGCCCAGCCTTGATGAAATTGTCGCCAAGGTCGGCGCGTTTAGTTCGGACAGTGATGGCACAGGGGACGCTGACGCAGCGCCACAGCGCACGCGCAGATCACGCCGCCGCGCAGTCGCCTAATCAAACAAATCGCCCTGCGCCGACGGTCGACGCGGGGCAACGAACAAATCGGATCGCAGTTTGGCCACACGTTCGGCCAATCCCAATCGTTTGATGGCCACTTGAAACCGCATTTGGATGGTTTCGGCATAAACGCCCCTGCCCCGCATACGGGTTGCAAAGGACGCATCATATAGTTTGCCATCATACATCGCACGCATATGCCTCATCACACGGTCAAGGCGGTTTGGATAATGACGCGTCAACCAATCCTCAAACAATTCCCCTGTGTCGTGCGGCAGGCGCAACATGATCCAACTTGCCGATGTGGCCCCATGATCGCGCCCCGCCTGCATAATCGCCTCTAACTCATGATCGCTTAGCCCCGGGATCATGGGCGATGCCATAACGCGTACAGGGATGCCCGCATCACTTAGGCGCTGAATAACCGCCAAACGCCGCTTGGGATCAGGCGCACGAGGTTCCATGCGGCGCGATAGGGTGCGATCCAAACTGGTTACCGATATCCCGACCCGCGTTAACCCCTGCGCTGCCAAGGACGCCAACAGATCAATATCCCGTTCAATCATGGACCCCTTTGTGACAATGGCAACAGGATGAAGTGTTTCCAACATTACTTCCAATATCTGTCGTGTCGTTTGATAGCGCCCCTCAATCGCCTGATATGGATCCGTGTTTGTTCCAATTGCAATTGGCGCGACCTGATATTTTGGACGCGCCAATTCACGGCGTAATTTATCGACAATGCCCGTTTTTGCAAAAAGCTTGGTTTCAAAATCAAGACCCGAAGACAGGTCCAAATAGTTATGAGAGGGCCGCGCGTAACAATAAACACATCCATGTTCGCAGCCGCGATAGGTATTGATCGACCGATCAAACGAAAGATCGGGCGAGGAACTATACGAAATCGCGCTTTTGGCGGGTTCATCGGTAACGAGGGTGCGCAAAACTTGCGCCTCCTCCACTATATCCCATCCATCATCAAACCACTCGCGTTTCTGAATATCAAAGCGTGATTTCGGCACGCCCGCCGTACCGCGCCCGCGTGCCCTAATATTGGGAAGGATGTTCACATTATGACCCATACCACCCATATAGAACAAAAATAGAACATTTGTAAAGATTATGCATTATTTGCATCGTCAAAACCCTAGATGTTTCAAAAAAATGAGGCTAGGTCGGGATTTAAATGCTTCATGTCGCAAAATGCCAACTTAGGCCGCGACAAAATGGCATTTGGTGAATTAACCAAAACGCGCGCTGCGCATTGATAAGGAAGCAGACTATGTCCGAAGAAGACGACATCATCCTATCCGAACTAGACGATGAGGAACTGGTTCAACAGATGTTTGATGACCTTTACGATGGCCTGAAAGAGGAAATCGAAGAAGGTGTTAACATCCTGCTAGAGCGTGGCTGGGCGCCCTATCAAATCCTAACAGAAGCGCTGGTTGGCGGCATGACCATAGTTGGTCAGGATTTCCGTGACGGCATTCTGTTTGTTCCAGAGGTTCTGTTGGCGGCAAACGCGATGAAGGGTGGCATGGCGATCCTAAAACCATTGCTGGCCGAAACAGGCGCACCACGTGTTGGTAAAATGGTGATCGGCACCGTGAAAGGTGACATTCACGACATCGGTAAAAACCTGGTTTCGATGATGATGGAAGGCGCGGGTTTTGAAGTTGTGGATTTGGGCATCAACAATGCCGTTGAAACATATATCGAGGCGTTGGAGACAGAACAGCCCGACATCCTGGGCATGTCCGCGCTTTTGACAACAACTATGCCTTACATGAAGGTCGTCATCGACACCATGGTCGAACAAGGTGTACGTGATGACTACATCGTTCTTGTTGGCGGTGCGCCATTGAACGAAGAATTTGGCAAAGCCATTGGCGCAGACGCCTATTGCCGTGACGCGGCTGTGGCGGTTGAAACCGCGAAAGAGTTTGTTGCGCGCAAGCACAATCAATTGTGATAGACGAGAACATCGTTTAATCAAAGGCTCGCGCGTCCTCCTTGCGCGGGCCTATTTATTTGGAACATGGCAATGGACATCACAGATCAAGAACTAAGTCATCAGGAAACAACGCTGACCGAAAATCAGGGTCGCGTGTTGCTGTTGGCTTGCGGGGCCTTGGCGCGTGAAATCTTGGATATCATCGCCCGCCATGGGTTTACCCATCTTGATCTAAAATGCCTGCCCGCAATTTTGCACAATGCCCCCGAAAAAATCACCCCCCTGATCGAGGAGAAGATCGCAGAACATCGTGCGGCTTATGAGGAAATCTACGTCCTTTATGCGGATTGTGGCACGGGTGGTCTCTTGCATGCGGCCTGTGATCGGTTGGGCGTGAAAATGCTGCGCGGGCCGCATTGTTATTCCTTTTTTGAAGGCAATGACGATTTCGCAAAACGCGATGAATTCACGGCCTTTTATCTGACCGATTTTTTGGTTCGACAATTTGATGCCTTTGTTTGGAAACCCTTGGGGTTGGACCGCCATCCTGATCTGATTTCAATGTATTTTGGAAATTACACCAAACTGGTCTATCAGGCGCAAAACCCAACGGACGCATTGATCGAACAGGCCCGCGGCTATGCCGATAAAATGGATTTGGAGTTTGAATATCGCCCCACCGGCTATGGCGATTTAGAGACGGAACTGATCACCTTTGCTAAGGGTTAGATGTACGTCATTTGCCCAAACACGCTCCCTGTCACAATAATCGCAAAGTGGGCGCGTAAATATCAGGCGACGACTGTTTGAATTTTTTCCACCATCGAACGCACGCCATTTGATCTTTGCGCCGAAAGGTGATCGTTTAACCCCAATCGCGCCAATTCCGCATGTGCGTCAACAGCGGCCACTTCGTTTAGCGGCAAACCGTTATAAAGCGTGCGCAGAACCGCCACCAAACCGCGCACGATCATCGCGTCACTGTCCCCGACAAAACGAAACGTGCCATCCTCGGTATAAAACTGCAGCCACACTTGTGATGCGCATCCATGCACTTTATTGGCGTCCACTTTAAATGCGGCGTCCAAATCTTCCATCGCTTTGCCCATATCAATGACGTGACGATAGCGATCTTCCCAGTCATCTAGGAATTCAAAATCTTCTACGATCTCTTCAAATGCTGCGCTGGCCATGACTGTCCTTTCGTTTGGGATAAATTTAGGCGGGGTTTCGCCAAAGGTCTAGAACAAGTCACGCTTTTCATGGGAATTAATTTGCGCTACCAATTCCAAAAACCAAAAGGATTGGGTGTATGCGCCGTATTGTTATGCCATTGCTGTTGCTGTCGCTAGTTGGGGCCTGTTCGCAGACCCAAAAGGGTCCGCCCAGCCTGATCCCAGAAGAAAACATGATACGCGGCATCACCAAACGCGAATACGCAGGAACGCCAATATATCAAATCGCGAATTTGAAATTGGACCCCACATCGGACGGGAAAATTTTGGTAGTTACCGCCTACACCAACCGTGAAGGGGCCGCGAATGCAGGGTTTGAGGCGGTTGAAACTGCACCCGCTGGTGAATTGCATTTTGTCCTGAATGCAGAGGTTGATGTGCGCCTGCCCGTCGGCAGCCCCACAAACCGTCAATTGACCGCTGGCAAATTCCTGTCCACAGGTACGCTGGAAGGAATCCGCAAAATCGTGATCATTGGGGAAACGAACAGACTATCAATCCGCCCCTGATCACTTCGGTAGTTCAAAGGTTGTGACAACGCGTCCCTTTGCGACAAGGCCAATTTCGCCCTGGCATAGGCGCTTTGCCTCATCCCCGAACACCTCGGCCCGCCAGCCGCGTAGCATGTCCAAGTTCCGCTCGCCCGCGGCCATGGCATCCAGATCAGAGGCAGAGGCGACAAGTTTTGCCGCAACCCCCAAATGTTCTGTTTTCGCCTTGAGCAAGACGCGCAACATTTCACTAAGTGCAGGGTTGCTATCGGGCGCATCCTCTTTCTTATCCACTTTGGGCAAGTGTTCGGGTTGAAGCGCCAAGGCAGAGGCCACCGCCGCCAAAATACCCTTGGCAATGTCGCCTTTGCGGGCCTCGCGCAACAAGAGGCGCGAGCGTTGCAGATCATCAAAAGATTGCGGTTTTGTGGATGCCAATTCGATTAATGCATCATCCTTGAACACCCGATTGCGGGGGATGTTGTTGGATTGTGCATGTGCTTCGCGAAATTCGGCCAAGGCGCGCACAATTGCCAACATACGCGCGGAATTCGTGCGGGTTTTTACACGTTTCCACGCCTCTTCTGGGCGGGTCATATAGGTTTCCGGATTGGTTAATGTCTGAAGTTCTTCTTCGACCCAATGAGCGCGTTTGTTTTTCGCAAGTTTCGCGGCCAGCCTTTCATAAATCACACGCAGATGCGTGACATCGGCCAAGGCATAGGTTTTCTGCGCATCCGTTAACGGGCGACGCGACCAATCGGTGAAGCGCGATGATTTATCCAAGGATTGTTTTGCAACCTTGCGCACCAATGTTTCATATCCGACCTGATCGCCAAATCCACAGACCATCGCGGCAACCTGTGTGTCAAACAAGGGTTTTGGAATGACGCCCGCATCAATGAAAAAGATTTCCAAATCCTGACGGGCGGCGTGGAAAACCTTGATCACAGCCTCGTTTCGAAACAGATCATATAGCGGTTCTAAGGAAATCTCGGCAGAAAGTGGATCAACCAAAACGGCGTTTTCATCCCCCTCACCCGGATAGGCAATTTGGATCAGGCAAAGTTTGGAATAGTAGGTCCGCTCGCGCAGGAATTCTGTATCAACGGTAATATAGGGATGGCCTGCGGCATCAGAACAAAAATCAGCAAGCTCTTTTGTGGTTGTCAGGGTCTTCATTTATGTTTCTTATTCTACTCTAACACCCCCGCTCTTTTCGTGATTACAAAATTTTAGGGGACTTGGAAAGCCTTATGTTTCGCGCATAATCGGGGCTTTATCCCCTATGGCAAAGCGTTTTAGGACCGCTGGATACAATCGATGTTCTTGGACCAGCACACGCGCGGCCAATTGTGCAGGCGTATCACCTGACAAGATCGGGACACTAATTTGTCCCAGGATCGGACCATCATCCAATTCGGCCGTCACCTCATGCACGGTGCAGCCTGCGCGATGATCCCCCGCCTCAATCGCGCGGGCATGGGTATTGAGCCCTTTGTATTTCGGCAAGAGTGAGGGGTGAATGTTTAGCATCCGACCGCTCCAATGATCGGTAAAGCCCGCGGTCAGAACGCGCATGAACCCCGCCAAACAAATCATATCAATCTGATATGGGATCAAACGGTTTTGAATTTCCGTTTCAAAGGCCGCGCGATCCCCGGCATAGGGTTTGTGATCAATCACCTCGCAAGCAACACCAAAACGTTCGGCCTGTTGAATGACCCCAGCATTGGGTTGGTTTGTCACGATTAGGGCGGGCATCGCAGGATGATCACCCAGCATGCTTTCCATCAATTTCACGGCATTTGATCCACCGCCAGAGGCGAAAATCGAAACCCGTTTAGTCACGACAATGTGCCCGTGTAATGAACACCCGCATTATCAGTGACCTGACCAATCGTTACAGGATCTTCGCCCATGTCCGATAGGCATTGGATCACAGACGCCTCTTGCGTCGGATCAACAATCAGCGCCATGCCCAAGCCACAGTTGAATGTTTTCAACATCTCGGCCTGCTCAATGCCACCTTGCGCCATCAACCATTGGAACACAGGCGGTAGATCCCATGTGTTCAGATCAATGGAAATCCCC
>JAAEZW010000115.1 GCA_018222665.1 Paracoccaceae bacterium | reverse complement strand
CCCGTGACCATGCCCAATATCAATCAAGGCCTTTGAATGGCGGAAATAGCGTTCGGTAAACCGATCTGTTGGCCAGTTGTTGTCCAAATGACGCTGCAATGCCCATGTCGCGTCCTTTTCTTCGACAAAGGCTATGAATTTTTTCAAACCGCGATAGGTGATATTGTCGATTTTAGATACATAAATGAACCGCGCCAATCCTGCTGTGTCGATCACCTGTTGAAAGGCTGGTAAATCACCCAGACGTGACGTGGCATCAACGCGCGTATCAATCGAATAATAAAGCTCAGACACACGGCGCGTGAAATAGGGCAGGTTTACACCATCAAACTTGGTCCCGTTAATCAGGGAAACTTCGACCTTATCGCCAATTTCATATTGAAATTTCTCACTATCAAGCCACAGTTCATGTGCGGACGCGACAGTGGACGCAACGAAAAAACAAAGACCAGAAAGTCCCGAGCATATGCGCCTATTTTCCATGGATACCCCCATTCTTCGATTGATAACGATCACCTATCTGATGATCTTTGGTACGATATCGAATGTCGCCGCGCACGAGGCTATTCCAACAATCGCAACCGTAACAGTAGAGCGCGACGCGGTGGATTTAAAGGTGCGTTTCATGTCAGAGGCTTATTTGGCAGGCATAGACTTATCGCAATTCAGTTTCATGAACGATAGCGAACAATCCGACGACTATGATCGTTTGCGCGGGCTGGATGTATCCGACCTGACCGCAGAATTTAACACCGCATGGCCAAACCTATCGAATGACATTCAAATCATCCAAAACGGTCAACCCTTGGCATTATCCCTAATAACATTAACTGTGGATGACATAGATAACGATGAAATCGCGCGTTATAGCGTTGCAACGATTTCTGGCGCGATAACGGGGTCTGGTCCGATCACTGTGCAATTCCCAAAATCACTGGGCGAGGTTGTGGTGCGCCAAGAGGGTGTGGAAAACCCACTGACCCAGCTTTTGGATGCAGGCACAGTATCTGATCCAATCATGGCCGCAGGTTTGGAGGCAGCGAAGTCAGGATGGGGCACGTTTGTTGAATATATCCCCGTTGGCTTTGATCACATTGTGCCCAAAGGGTTGGACCACATCCTGTTTGTTTTGGGCATCTTCTTCCTTGGGGCAGGGTGGCGCGCCCTGATTTGGCAAATCTCTGCCTTTACCTTGGCGCACACTGTGACGCTGGCGCTGGGAGCGTTGGAAATTGTTGTGATCTCAGGCTCGATCGTTGAACCCCTGATAGCCGCATCCATTGTATTTGTGGCGGTTGAAAACCTTATGACAACATCGCTGAACACATGGCGGCCTGTGATTATCTTTGGGTTCGGCCTGTTGCATGGTCTTGGCTTTGCATCGGTCCTTGGGGATTTCGGTTTGCCCGAGGGGCAATTCATCCCCGCGCTAATCGGGTTCAACATCGGGGTTGAGGTTGGACAGCTGACCGTCGTGGCGGTTGCCGCAATTTTGCTGACCCTGCCATTCGCACGTTTTGATTGGTATCGCCGCGCAATTGCGATGCCTGCGTCCATATTAATTGCCTTTGTCGGCGCATATTGGTTTATCGAGCGCGTTTTCCTGTAGAATAAGCAGGAAAAGGCAGAGTAGGGGGTTGTCAAATCAGTGATTACCCCCTAATGCACCCACATCGAAATCCGCAGGCGGGGTTCGGGCCATTGGGGGAGACATCCCCAAGCGTCCACCGGTTGAGGCATTTGCCTAACACCCTCGCCAAGGCATGAAACCGGAAAGGAAACGGAAAAATGGCTCTACCAGAGTTTTCATTGCGCCAATTGCTAGAAGCAGGCGTTCACTTTGGACACCAAACACAACGTTGGAACCCACGCATGGGGCCATATATCTATGGTGATCGCAACGGCATCCACATCATGGACCTAACGCAAACTGTTCCAATGTTGGATCAAGCGTTGCAACTTGTGCGTGACACAGTTGCAAAAGGTGGCCGTGTGTTGTTCGTTGGCACAAAGCGTCAGGCATCAGCCCCAATAGCAGATGCAGCAGAGAAATGCGCACAGTATTACATGAACCACCGCTGGTTGGGTGGCACATTGACAAACTGGAACACAGTTTCACAGTCGATTTCACGTCTAAAAGCAAATTCAGAAGTTCTTGCAACGGGTGCAGACGGCCTAACCAAGAAAGAGCGTTTGAACCTAGAGCGTGAAACAGAAAAGCTTCAGGCGTCATTGGGCGGCATCGCGGAAATGGGTAGCGTTCCAGAATTGCTATTCGTGATCGACGTGAAAAAAGAAGCATTGGCGATTGCCGAAGCGAACAAATTGGGCATCCCTGTGATCGCAGTTGTTGACACAAACTGTTCACCAGATGGCGTTGATTACATCATCCCAGGCAACGACGATGCAGCGCGTGCAATCGCACTATACTGTGACCTTGTGAGCCGCGCGGCATTGGCCGGTATGACCGCACAAATGGGTGCAGCAGGCGTTGATTTGGGCGAACTAGAAGATGCACCAGTCGAAGAAGCGGTTGCAGAGGCTTAAGAGCCGTTCATCAAAGCATACCAAAGCGCGGGTTCATCCCGCACTTATCTTATTGTGAAAAAAGAGGATCCAAAGATGGCGATTACAGCTGCAATGGTAAAAGAGCTTCGCGAAAGCACAGGCGCGGGCATGATGGATGCGAAAAAAGCATTGACAGAAACAGATGGTGATTTTGAAGCGGCCGTAGACTGGCTTCGCACCAAAGGTTTGGCAAAAGCGGCTAAGAAATCTGGTCGTGTTGCGGCAGAAGGTTTGGTTGCAATTGCAGTTGACGGTGGTTCAGCGGTTGCGGTTGAAGTAAACTCAGAAACAGACTTTGTTGCGAAAAACGCAGAATTCCAACAAATGGTTGGTTCATTTGCAACGGCTGCATTGGGTGTTGCAGATGTTGAGGCACTTGCAAACGCGACTGTCGATGGCAAATCAGTCAACGACATCCTAACTGACAAAATCGCGACAATCGGCGAAAACATGACATTGCGCCGTATGGTCAAAATCAACGGCGAAAGCGTTGCATCATACGTGCACAACGCCGCAACAGCGGGAATGGGCCAAATCGGTGTTATCGTTGCAATGAACGGATCAAACGAAGAGTTCGGCCGTCAAGTTGCAATGCACATCGCGGCGGCAAACCCTGCGGCATTGAACGAAGGTTCATTGGACCCAGAATTGGTTGAGCGTGAAAAAGCGGTTCTAACGGAACA
Source organism: Paracoccaceae bacterium (assembly GCA_018222665.1). Lineage (GTDB taxonomy): Bacteria > Pseudomonadota > Alphaproteobacteria > Rhodobacterales > Rhodobacteraceae > HIMB11. The sequence continues at coordinate 3,172 of JAAEZW010000115.1, read as the reverse complement.
AGCCCGCGAAAGCGGTAAGCCAGAGGCCGTCATCGAAAAAATGATCGTTGGCCGCATGAAGAAATTCTTGGGCGAAGTCACACTTTTGGGCCAAGATTTTGTTGTGAACCCAGACGTTACCGTTGCCCAAGCCGCAAACGAAGCGGGTGTTGAAATCACAGGCTACGTGCGCGTCGCAGTGGGCGAAGGCATCGAGAAGAAAGAAGAAGATTTTGCCGCAGAAGTTGCAAAAGCAGCACTAGGCTAATTCTGACATCATAACGAAAAAGGGCGGTGCAAACAATTGTGCCGCCCTTTTTACATGACCCAAAACAATCTGGAGATGAGGCAGCGTTCAGTATACAAGCGTTGGTTAGTCGTCAAAATACACGCCCCACCCAACCACCGGAAAACCGGAAAAGTTCCACAACTCTTCTGTGTCCTTGGCCACGCACATTTTTTATAATGAAATTCGTTAAATCCATCTTCACTGGAGTTCTTTTCTAATTTATAATTTAACATAATTTACATTATACGCTTGGGGCATTGATAATTTTTGTGCACGCCTTTGATAAAAAATCAATGCTACTCACGTCTCACCTATTGTTAATTATATGGAAAACGCGTGCTCCGCTCTCATAGTATCTAGATTTCAAATTGGTAAATGTTTCACGATAATTATCTGTTAACTTTAAACAAAGATCGCTTTCATCTTCTGTCACAGTATATTTTCCAAACTGCTCCCCCAGAACTGTCCCTGGTGCAATCCCACGGCCCGAATACCCAAATATCGCATATCCATCTTTGTCAAACCTCACAATTTCAGGTACTTTGTTTTTTGTCATTGCAATCTGGCCTGACCATGATTGTGATAATTCGATGGTCACATTTGGAAAAATCCGCTGAATTGCACGCTGCGCCCATCCATCGTGAATGTGACGCCCAATGGTGTCACTGGTTTCTCCCATGGCGCCAAAGACCAATCGGTTGTCGCGCGTTTTGCGAAACGAACTCATAATCAAAGCGGTATCCCAACACCCATGGTGATCGGGCAAAATGGCATCAAAATCACGCAGTGCTAATTTCTGACTAACACATTGAAAATACGACACAATTGATGTGTCGTATAGCTTTGTTGCAGGTGTTAACTTGTTATATGCATTCGTCGCAATCAATAGTTTTGATGACCGGACATGCCCATCGTTTGTCGTGACGTGCCAAATATCATCCCGTTTGATGCGAACTGCGGCCGTTTTTTCGTAAATTTGCACGCCCTCTTCTGCAGCAGCGCGTGCCAAACCGCGTGCATAGTCCAGCGGTTGAATTACGCCAGCGCGTGCATCAAACAAAGCCGCGTGATACATGTCACTGCCCACATGGTGCGCCGTGGTCTGCGAATCCAACAGTGTGACTGGCGCACCACGGCTTTGCCATTGTTTTTCGCGTCCGCGCAGATCAGAAATTGCCTGACTCGAGTGCGCAAGATGCAAGGTTCCACTTCGATTCGCATCACATTGTATTTCATAGGTTTTTATCAAATCAAAGACGCGATCGGGACCCGTTCCCAAATCGTTAATCAGGCGTTCGCCACGTGTATCCCCCAGCGTTTGTTTGATCTGATCTGGGGGCAACCACAGTCCCGCATTGACCAACCCAACATTGCGCCCTGACCCACCATGTCCGATAGTGTTCGCCTCAATCAGGCATACGCGCAACCCTTCGCGCGCGGCAACACGCGCCGCGTTCAGCCCCGTGAAGCCGCCACCAATCACGACTAGATCGACTGTGATGTTGTCGGTTAAAGGTGGGAATGCAACCTGTTCAACCGCTGCATTCCGCCAATGATTGCGCGACATTAAAAGAAGGCTTGCAAACCAGTCTGCGCACGTCCCAGGATCAGGGCATGGACATCATGCGTTCCTTCATAGGTGTTCACCGTTTCCAGATTGCACATATGGCGCATGATTTGGAATTCCTCTGAAATCCCGTTTCCGCCATGCATATCCCGTGTTGTCCGAGCGATATCCAAAGCTTTGCCACAGTTATTGCGTTTGATCATGGAAATCATTTCAGGCGCTGCACGGGCCTGGTCCATCAAACGCCCTACACGTAGCGCGGCCTGAAGGCCCAGTGTGATTTCGGTTTGAATATCGGCCAATTTCTTTTGGAAGAGCTGCGTTTGAGCAATTGGACGGTTGAATTGTTTGCGATCCAAACCGTATTGACGCGCTGCGTGCCAGCAGAACTCGGCCGAGCCCAAAACGCCCCAGCTAATCCCATAACGTGCGCGGTTCAGACAGCCAAACGGGCCCTTCAAACCGCTGACATGGGGCAGCAATGCATCATCACCAACCTCAACACCGTCCATGACAACTTCCCCTGTGACAGAGGCGCGAAGCGATAGTTTTCCACCGATTTTCGGCGCACTTAGGCCCTTCATCCCTTTTTCAAGGATGAAACCACGGATTTTACCATCATGCACCTCGGATTTGGCCCAAATCACAAAGACATCCGCCAAGGGGGAATTGGAAATCCACATTTTTGATCCGGTGATCCGATACCCGTTCGCCGTTTTTTCAGCGCGTGTTTTCATCCCCGCAGGATCAGACCCCGCATCAGGTTCGGTCAAACCAAAACAGCCGATCAATTCACCACTGGCCAAACCGGGGAGATATTTTTGACGCTGTTCTTCGCTGCCATAAGCGTAAATTGGATACATCACCAAGGATGATTGTACCGACATCATTGACCGATATCCGCTGTCCACACGTTCAATTTCACGCGCAACAAGGCCGTAGGTTACATACCCTGCCCCTAGCCCGCCGTATTCCTCTGGAACTGTGATGCCCAACAAACCCATGTCGCCCATCTGACGGAAAATCTCTGGCGCGACCTCTTCTTCGCGATAGGCATTGATCACGCGAGGTTGCAGTTTTTCTTGGGCAAAGGCGCGTGCGCTATCACGGGTTAGGCGCTCATCCTCGGTCAATTGATCCTCTAACATAAAGGGATCGGCCCAATCATAGCTGGATAAATCAGGTGCGTCTTTGGCCTTTAGCATGGGTTTATCTAACATTGGATGCTCCATCATATATGCGTTACGCTTATATGTACATTATACATTTTCCAATTTATATATCATATGTGACATAATAATATGAGTTTTTATCATGATACAGCTGACGCGTTCCGA
>JAAEZW010000114.1 GCA_018222665.1 Paracoccaceae bacterium | reverse complement strand
ATCATCAGACAGGCCTGCAACCTTTTTCCACATATCCGCGGCGTCATCATCGGTATGATAGACCGTGACCAAAAGTTTATCTTTGGGAATATCCAGTTCTTTGGTGACCAATTCCCAGGCAAAAGGGATCGCCTCGGATTTGAAATAATCACCAAAGCTGAAATTCCCCAGCATTTCGAAAAATGTATGGTGACGCGCCGTATAACCAACGTTGTCCAAATCGTTATGTTTACCACCCGCACGCACACATTTTTGCGCTGTGGTTGCGCGTTTGTAATCGCGCGTTTCGACGCCCGTGAACAGGTTCTTAAATTGAACCATACCCGAATTGGCAAACATCAATGTAGGATCGTTGCGTGGCACCAAGGGGCTTGATGGGACAATTTCATGCCCCTGTTTGGCAAAATAATTTAAAAAGGTTGACCGAATTTCGTTTAACGTTGGCATTGCTTTCTCGCTTCATCAACTGGTTGGGATGGGTCTATCCTGTCCGTTGACTGATGTCCATAACGCAGCGTGTTACAATAAAAAACGCGGCCAAAATGACCGCGTTCATACCTGAATTTCAGACTCCTTATGCTTCTAGGATATCCTCATCCCCGCCCATTTCGGCGTCGAAATCCAATCCATGCGAGGCGCGAATTTTATCCTCAATATCATGGGCGATGCTTGGATTTTCCTTGAGGAAGATTTTCGCATTTTCACGGCCCTGACCAATACGTTCATCACCATAGCTGTACCATGCGCCCGATTTATCAACGACGCCTGCTTTCACACCAAGGTCCAGCAATTCACCCGTTTTGGAAATGCCTTCGCCATACATAATGTCAAATTCAACCTGCTTAAAGGGTGGCGCAACTTTGTTCTTCACCACTTTCACACGGGTTGCATTGCCAACCACTTCATCGCGATCCTTGATTGCACCGATGCGGCGGATATCCAAACGCACAGAAGAGTAGAATTTAAGCGCGTTACCCCCTGTTGTGGTTTCTGGGCTGCCAAACATCACGCCAATCTTCATCCGAATTTGGTTGATGAAAATCACTATGCAATTTGATCGACTGATAGATCCTGTCAGTTTGCGCATCGCTTGGCTCATCAAACGGGCCTGAACACCCACATTGCTGTCGCCCATGTCACCCTCAAGTTCGGATTTCGGGGTGAGCGCAGCAACCGAGTCGACCACAACCATGTTGACCGCACCAGAGCGCACCAAAGTATCGGTGATTTCCAAGGCTTGCTCGCCTGTATCAGGCTGCGAAATCAACAATTCATCCAGATTTACGCCCAATTTTTTGGCGTATTGCGGATCCAACGCGTGTTCCGCATCAACAAAGGCACACACGCCGCCTTTTTTCTGCTCTTCCGCAATGCAATGCAGGGTCAATGTGGTTTTACCCGAACTTTCAGGACCATAGATTTCCACAATCCGCCCTTTTGGCAATCCACCGATCCCAAGCGCGATATCCAAGCCCAGCGACCCTGTTGAGGTTGCTTCAATCTCTTGGATCGCGTTTTCCGATCCCAACTTCATGATGGACCCTTTGCCGAACTGGCGTTCAATTTGCGAAAGCGCGCTTTCCAGCGCCTTTTGTTTGTCTGCGTTTTTCTTGTCTGTCATCGAAAGAAGATCTGCCATAATGTTGCTTTGCCTTTCTTATTTCATAGCAATGTGCACAGGGCAATCGCGCATTTTGTTCTACTCTTGTTCTATTTATGAGCGCAAAAAGAGAACATTTCAAGAAAATTTTAGTAAAATGAGTTTCAGTTGATTTCGTTAAAACTTTGTTTAAATTAGCAATCAGTTGCGGAAAGGGAATTATATAATTGTTTTTATTAAGAAAAAAATTTTTATCCTATCTGCACCCAAGACAGGTACAACCAGTTTACAGGCCGCACTGGAACTCCATGCATTCATCATGTTTCGCGACCCGCCCGGGGTGAAACACATCAATTTGGGAAAATATCAGCGTCAAATTCGCAAAATGTTAGAGAATTTGTCGGATGGACCATTTGAAACCTTTGGAATCATTCGCCAACCGCTGGATTGGATGGACAGTTGGTATCGTTATCGCCAACGTGACCAATTGAAAGGGCAAAAAAATGCGGCTTAGCACAGAATTTACACAGGCAATACTGGTAAAAAAAACGCAAAAATTGTGATTTAAACCCAGATCCCCTGCCAATGCCCCATGGCGTAAATCTCGTATACGGACAAAACCAATCCGACCAAACCCGCCGCAATCAGGGCAATGCCAAGCCGATTGGCGCATATTTAATCGGTTCATCCGAAGAAGAGCTATCCATACTCAAACCAAATTTTTCGTTCTGCTGACCAAAATAGGAAAAATCAACTGGTTAAAGAGAACTTAAGGGATGATAGGCAATTTATAGAACTTGCACAAATTACAGCTGTGTCAGAACTGATGCAAAAAATCCGTCGCCCTGCGCGGATGGGAACAATTGTTTTTGCGTTTCAACCTGCCATGTGGGATTTTGGGCCATAAACCAATCAATTTGGTCCTGATTTTCGCAGGACAAAACACTACAGGTAGCGTAAACTAAACGGCCATCTGGTGCGACCAACGTTGCGGCATCGGATAATATGTCACGCTGTGTTGAAATCAGTGCGTCCAATTGATCTTGGGTTAAGGCCCATTTTCCTTCTGGATCGCGGCGCCAACTGCCCGATCCAGAACAGGGCGCATCACAGAACACCACACCATATTCTGGTGCGAATTGATCTTTCGCCCGTGTTGAAATTTGTGCATTTGCACGCTTAGCGCGTGCGGGTAAATCCACCATCCTTCGGGGATTGACATCGTGTGCGTGAACAGCTCCACCCAGCCAGGCAGCAAGCGCAAGTGATTTGCCACCACCCCCAGCACAATAATCAAGGATCGGACCACTTTGTCTGGGATCAAGCAGCGTGACAGAGGCCTGTGAATGCGCGTCCTGCAATTCGATCAAACCATCCAGATACGCTTCGATCGTCTGCAATCCCGCCGTGCGCCCCGAAACGCAAAGGGCTGTGGGCACATCAGGATGTGCTGATACATCGTATCCTGCCTCTGATAGCGAGGCGCATGCCTCATCAACCGTCGCTTTCAATAAATTGACCCGCAAAAACACAGGCGCGCGCTGCTGTATCACTTGGGCAATCGCAATGGCCTGATCCCCAAGGCTGTGACACCAATGTGGCCATAACCATTCAGGAATATCACAATTTCCCCAATCAGATTCTAGTGTTTCAAAACAACGTTCATCGGAACTTAGTGGAACAGGCGCAAATCGCACATCGCTAAAGATCATGTCCAAATCAACACCCTGATTATGCAGGATACCACGCATCAGGGATCGCCCCGTCCGTGCGCCCCCTGCATGGCCCAGCGCACTGTCCCGCTGACGCAATGCATCAAACACATGATCACGGATCGCCGCGCGATCTTTTGATCCCGCGTAGCGATTGGCCCGTCCCCAGCGCGTCAGCGCCGTTTCCGCGCGCGCGCCGTCCAGCACCGCATCCAAAATGTCAATGGCGGCAGATACACGCGCGGCAGGGGTCATTACATGATCCGATAGTTAGGGCTTTCGCGGGTGATTTGAACGTCATGCACGTGGCTTTCCTTCAAACCTGCGCCTGTGATTTTCACGAATTGGCAATTTTTGCGCATTTCGTCCACAGTTGCACAACCCGTATATCCCATCGCCGCACGCAAACCGCCCACCATTTGGTGAATAACGGCCCCTGCAGAGCCTTTGTAGGGCACCTGACCTTCGATCCCTTCTGGGACCAATTTATCGCTGGCGGCATCCTTTTGGAAATAGCGATCAGCAGATCCGCGCGCCATCGCGCCCAAACTGCCCATACCGCGATAGGCCTTAAACGAACGGCCCTGATATAGGATCACCTCGCCCGGGGATTCATCGGTCCCCGCAATCATGGATCCAACCATGGCACAGGATGCGCCTGCGGCAATCGCCTTGGCGAAATCACCAGAAAACTTAATCCCGCCATCCGCGATAATGGGAACATCCCCTGCAGCTGTGGCACAATCACTGATCGCGGTTAATTGTGGAACACCCACACCCGCCACCATGCGTGTGGTACAAATTGATCCCGGACCAATTCCAACCTTGACCGCATCCGCACCCGCACCAATTAGCGCCTTGGTCGCTTCGGCAGTGGCAACGTTACCTGCAACAACCTGAACCGTGTTGGACAGTTTTTTGATCCGCTCAACCGCGTGTGCCACCCCTTCTGAGTGGCCATGCGCCGTATCAATCACAACCATATCAACACCTGCGTCAATCAAGGCCTCGGATCGTTCAAACCCTGCATCGCCAACGGTTGACGCCGCTGCAACGCGCAGGCGGCCTAACTCATCCTTACATGCCGTTGGGTTCAAAACGGATTGTTCCGTATCCTTCAGCGTCAACAGACCGGTCAACTTACCCTTAGCATCGGTCACCAGCAATTTTTCAATGCGGCGCACTTTCATCAGGCTGATCGCCTCTTGGCGATCTGCGGGTTCATGTAGAATGGCAAGGTTTTCTGAACTCATCATCACGTGCACAGGTGTGTCATCCGCAGTGGCAAAGCGCATGTCACGGTTTGTCACGATCCCAACAACTCTGCCCGCCTCGTCCACTACGGGAAATCCAGACACGTTGTAACGTTCGCGAAGCGCATTGGCATCAGCCAAGGTTTGATCCGCGCGCAATGTGATTGGGTTATATACAATCCCACTTTCAAATCGTTTCACACGGCGCACTTGCTGGGCCTGTTCCTCGATTGTTAGGTTGCGGTGTAAAACACCCATACCCCCTGCTTGGGCCATGGTGATCGCCATGCGCGCCTCGGTCACTGTATCCATCGCCGAACTAAGCAAAGGAATATTCAGCGCAATAGATTGGGTCACGCGTGTGCGTGTCTCAGCCGTGTTTGGCAGAACGTTGGACGCACCGGGTACAAGTAAAACATCATCAAAGGTTAAAGCCTCGCGAATCTGCATGGAAAATCCTTTTTGGGCAGGGAACACTTGGCAAGTCCCTATTTCACGTTTGCCCCTGTTTGAAAAGACCCATTCTTGTCGCATTCGGGCTTTTCCTTTCTGCCCGTTCTCGGTTAACTGCACAAAACGCCAGAGGGAGAGAGCACATGAGTGGTCATGGATATGAATCAGGTCGATTGAATTTGCCGTTTGTTGGCATTTCAACCTTTGGCAAACGACCCTATGTCGAAGAATGGTCAACCATTGATGCAGATGTCGCCATTTTGGGCGCGCCTTTTGATGCGGGAACACAGTGGCGTTCGGGTGCGCGGTTTGGTCCACGCTCTGTACGCGAGGCCTCGACACTCTTTAGCTTTGGCCATGCAGGCGCCTATGATCACGAGGATGATGCGATCTATCTGCCTGGATCTGTGCGCATGATTGATATGGGGGACGCCGATATCGTTCACACAGACACCATGAAAAGCCACGCCAATATCGAAGCAGGCGTGCGGGCCGCATTGGCAGGTGGTGCGCTGCCCGTCACGATTGGCGGCGATCATTCAATCAATATCCCCTGCATCAACGCATTTGACGATCAAGGGGACATTCATATCCTGCAAATCGACGCCCATTTGGATTTCGTGGATGAAAGGCATGGCGTACGTTATGGTCACGGGAACCCCATGCGCCGTGCAGCAGAAAAATCCTATGTAACGGGCCTGACCCAAGTAGGCATTCGAAACGTAAGTTCGACCGCAAAAGAAGGATATGAGGATGCGCGCAGCCGTGGGTCCGATATCCTAAGTGTGCGACAAGCACGCGCATTGGGACCACAGGGCGTCATCGATCGCATCCCCCAAGGTGCGCGGGTTTATATCACCATCGACATTGATGCATTCTGCCCATCAATTGCGCCAGGGACAGGAACGCCCAGTCACGGTGGGTTTCTGTATTATGATGTATTGGAAATGATGCAGGCCGTGGCCCAGCGCCACGTGGTTGTCGGCATCGATTTGGTTGAGGTTGCGCCAGACTACGACCCAACGGGGTCTACGTCGATCCTTGCAGCGCAAATCCTGCTCAATACACTCGGATTTATCTTCCACGCTAAAAAGTAAAACGATAGACTGGATCATTTTGATTGCTGCCGCATTCGGTACCGGGGTTTTAAACACGATTGCCGGTGGCCTTTGTCAGCGCGCAACCCTGGACCATCGCGAGTATCCTAATGATCATCCTTGGTTTGCGGATCAAATTACAGGAAACGCAATAAAAAATGTCACGGGCGGCAGATAATGCCGCCCTTGTAACATTTTATGACGATTGAAGGCTTTCTGTCGTTTCAAATTGCATTATGTTCTGCACAAATTCGTAGCGATAGGACATTACATGCAAAACGATCCATTGGTTGTTTTTACCCCGTCTGG
>JAAEZW010000113.1:3721-6447 GCA_018222665.1 Paracoccaceae bacterium | reverse complement strand
TGATCAAAACCAACGGTTGCACGATATAGGGGTGAAAAATCAAAATGTCGCATGGGTGTCCTCCTTTGAGCTAAACCATTTAATTGCCCTGCCCAACTGGCGCAGGAATTATAATCAACAGACCCACTCTGTAGCGCCTGTGCTATATAGGTGGGAAAGGCCCCAAAGGGTTTCAAGGGTTAGGGACGCTGAAACTTTGCGCCAGTGGTTCTGCGCCTACCCGTATCAGAGCGCGGTTCATCAGCCGGAGATAGTTCTGCAATCAAATCTGTGACAACGGGGTTTACAGATGCACCAAGCGAAACAGGACGCCCGTCCATATCCGCCATCGCCGAAACAACCGAAACGATGCCAATGCCACTATTTGTCGTTGCAAACACTGGAGAACCAGACGCACCAAAATCCACATCGCAGGTCATGACCAGAACATTGTTTTGCTGTCCGGCTGCGAGGCAACGGCTTTGCACAGATGGTGCCTCCATGCGACCCTTGGCGTATGAAACAACCCCAATGTTGCTGCCAATTTTGGGCAGTTCAGTCAAACTCATCGGCGTCACATTGGGATTACGAATGGGTGTTTCCAAACGCAAAAGCGCGACATCAAACTGAATGCGCTCAATGCTTGCTTCTTCTGCAAACTGATATTGTGAATGAACGGCAATTTCACGAATGCCACGATAACTTTCCGCGCGACCATTGCGCCAACTTGCCTGAAATTCAAACGATGTTAGGTCCGCCAAGGCACCCGTTGTTTTATCATAAACACAGTGTCCTGCGGTCAATACGATATCATCAGCGATTAATGTCGCCGTGCAAAACCCATTGCCATTATCCAAAGATAGACGCCCAACTGCACCCCATTCGCGCCCTTGATCCATGGAATTCAACAAATCAAGATCGCTCTCTGCAGCAACGGCAAAGCTACTTAAAAGCCAAAAAATACCACTTACTAAGAATCGCACACCGATCACTCCTGACTAAGCCGCTAGGCTTAGCAGAGAGTTGAGGCAAGAATGTGACCAAGGTCAACTATCTAAGGATAGGAATTTCAAGCTTTTGGGATTTTGCCCCCGCGTTTAACGCCCCAGGTTTGGGACCCCCCGTTGCCCAATCGATCAGTTCGACTGTATGCACGACAGAAACCTCGGCATCTGATCCCAGTTGCATCATGCATCCAATATTGCCCGCGGCGATAATATCGGGCGATTTGGCCATCAAACGGCGCAGCTTGTTCGTTTTCAATTGCCCCGAAATTTCAGGCTGCATCAGGTTGTATGTACCCGCTGATCCACAACACAAATGCGCATCAGCAGGCTCAACAACCTCAAATCCCATTTTGCGCAAAAGTGTTTTTGGATGATCCTTGATCTTTTGCCCGTGCTGTAATGAACAAGCGGCGTGATAGGCCACGCGCAGATCGGCATGCGCCTGTTCAGGTATATCTAAATCCACCAATACTTCCGAGATGTCCTTGGCAATTGCGGACACTTTGGCGGCCTTTTCAGCAAGTGGCGTGTCGCGGAACATATGCCCATAATCCTTGACAGTTGTGCCGCACCCGCTGGTATTGATCACAATTGCATCTAATCCGCCGTTTTCGATTTCAGCGTACCAAGCGTTGATATTTTTTGCCGCTGATGCGTGCGATTCATCGACCTTGCCCATGTGATGGGTCAATGCACCACAACACCCCTGTCCATCCGCGATGACCACTTCGCACCCAAACCGTTTCAGCACACGGATCGTCGCATCATTGATATCGGTATTTAAGGCCCGCTGCGCGCAGCCTGTCATAAGCGCCACACGTTTTTTGATCGGCGTTTCAGGCAGAAAAACCTGTGGGTCGTCGTTTCGACTGACGGCGGGGATCTGTTTGGGTGCCATTTTGATCATCGCGCGCAGGCGCGCGTCTGGGACAAATCGCACAAATGGCCGCGCCAGTTTTGCGCCCAAAAGGGCCAGGCGAAAACGTGTTGGATAAGGAAGCACCTTGGCCAAAACCGATCGCAACAGGCGCTCACTCAAAGGACGCTTGTAATTTTGTTCGATATAGGCACGCGCATGATCAACCAAATGCATGTAATGCACCCCTGATGGACAGGTGGTCATGCAGGATAAACACGACAAGCACCGATCTATGTGCTGGACCGTTTTCTTGTCAGGTACGAGGTTATTTTCCAACATATCTTTGATCAGATATATGCGCCCACGTGGGCTATCCAATTCATCGCCCAGAACCTGATAGGTTGGACATGTCGCTGTACAAAAGCCGCAATGCACGCAAGCCCGCAAAATTTCGTTTGAGCGTTGAAAATCGATGTCCTTCAATTGGTCATCAGAAAAAAACGTTTGCATGCCTACCCCATTAAGCCTGGATTAAAGATACCTTTGGGATCAAATTTTTCGCGAATTGCGCTTTGCAGATGCGTCAGCGCTGGATTGGTGTTTGAGAATTTTAAACCCGTCTTGGCAGAAAGGTTAATTGCGTGACCCGGAATATCGCCCAAAACATCACGCGCTGTTTTGCCAGCGTCCAACTTCGCCCAAATCAAGCCACCAGACCAATCCATGATCCCCGACGCTAACCCCAATTTTTGAACAATCTGGGGACCATCGGTCGGACGCACAGAAATTTTCCATAAATCACCACGCTGATTGGAAATCGCAGAAAGCATTCGAATATTCGACCACGCAGCCGCGCTGTCATCATTTTCAAGAACTGCGAT
>JAAEZW010000113.1:0-3432 GCA_018222665.1 Paracoccaceae bacterium | reverse complement strand
TAGCCCGTCACATTTTTCATAACGCGACCACCGTTTTTAATCACGTTGCCACGGCCATCCACATATCGCACACCCAGTAAAAAATCGCGTGCTGCACCTGCCTGAATTCGGCGCGGGCCACTGGCATTTGTCGCAAACACACCACCAATGGTGGATGCACCAGACGTCCCAAGTGCGTTGTTCAAAATGGTTGGCTCAAATGCCAATTGCTGGCCCTCTGCTTTCAAGACCTCTTCTATGTGGTGTAAAGATGTGCCCGCTTTGGCAACCATCGTCAGCGCACCTGGTTCGTAATCCACGACACCGCTTAGGCCCGTCATATCAACATTGTCGTGCTTTAGATCGACGCCACGTGTTTGCCCACCTGTGATGAATACAGGATCAACGCGTTCTTGCACAAAACCCGCTAGGTCTTGTTCGTCTTTGAGCTTGAAAGTTTGGCTCATTGGGAACAACCATCTCTTCTTGATTGCGTCGCATCCAAGGGAAAGACCTTGGCCGGGTTCAAAAGCCACTTTGGATCAAACACGTCTTTGATCTTCATTTGTGCCTCAAGATCCAGTGCGCTGAATTGAACAGACATCAAATCGCGTTTTTCAATTCCCACTCCATGTTCACCTGTTAAGCAGCCTCCAACTTCGACGCACAGTTTTAGGATCTCTGCACCAAAGGCTTCACACTTTTCCAAGTCACCTTCTTTGTTTGCGTTATACAGAATCAATGGGTGCATGTTTCCGTCACCGGCATGAAACACGTTCCCCACGTCCAATCCAAATTCCGCACTGAGTTCCGAGATGCGCCGCAAAACATAGGGCAATTGTGACACTGGAATTGTCCCATCAAGACACATGTAATCATTGATCTGTCCCATCGCTCCAAAGGCAGACTTACGGCCTAGCCATATGCGCCCCGCTTCCGCAGCATCGCTTGCGCGTCGTAATTCAACGGGATTGTGGGTTTTGGCGATGTCCAGAATTTTGTCCAATTGCTCTTCAATTTCCAGATCGCTCCCTTCGACTTCAACAATCAAAAGTGCTTCACAATCGGGATAGCCAGCGCCAGCAAAGGCTTCTGTGGCGCGGATACAGGGACGGTCCATAAATTCAATTGCCACAGGCAACAAGCCTGCGCGAATAATGTCGGACACGCAGGCACCCGCAACTTCATTACTATCAAAACCCATCAAAACAGGCAGCGCGCCCTCGGGTTTGTGCAGGATACGCAATGTTGCCTCGGTCACGATGCCCAGCTGGCCTTCGGAACCACAGATGACACCCAACAAATCCAACCCATCTGCATCCAAATGGCTGCCGCCGATGTCAAGGATATCACCCTGCATCGTGACCAATTTTACGCCCATCAAATTGTTTGAGGTCACACCATATTTCAAACAATGCGCACCGCCTGAATTCATCGCAATATTACCCGCGATTGCGCAGGCCAATTGGCTGGATGGATCGGGCGCATAGAAAAAGTCGTCTTCCTCAACGGCACCTGTCACACTCAGGTTTGTGCGCCCCGTCTGCACGCGGATAACACGGTTTTTATAATCGCATTCCAAGACTTCATTCATGCGTGCTACGCCAATGATCACGCTATCTGCGGTCGGCAGTGCCCCACCTGCCAATGACGTCCCTGCGCCGCGTGGGACCACGGGTACGTTCATCTCGTTACAAATCTTGAGCGCCGTCGCCACCTCCTCGGTTGAGTAGGGCAGAACAACAGCCAAGGGCGGGCAGCGATATGCAGAGAGTGCATCACATTCGTATGCTCTGGTTTCGGCAGGGTCATCAATTACAACATCAGCGGGCAAAGCCGCACGCAGTCGCGCAACGATTTCAGCCTTGCGGGATAACGTAAACTGATCTGGTGCTGGCATTTCCATGGTGTAACCTCGCTATATTGGTAAATAAATATAACCAATTTAATCAAAAGGCAAGGTGTGCAGCAAAATTAACGCCATTCAAATCGCCCTTCTCGCAGCCACCCCAATACCGCTGATCCCAGCGCCAATAACAGATATAACCATGGCGGGAACAATGGGGATTGACGCACACCAAGTGTCGCATAGGCGTTGTTTTTGACAACACCCATCCAATTTCGTCCTGCCGCGATGCGCCCCCTGCGGATTTCGCGGATAGATGGCAAACCATCTAATGCCCAAATTTGCCCCCCCTTGGTTGCTGAAACCAAAGGTGCAAGTACATCGACAGATGGACGTGGGTCAAAAAACTCAATTGGATTTGCGGCCCCCTTTGCAAAAACGCGCTGAACACCATTAGAACGAATTTCGAAAATGCCCTGCTCAGGTGAAACAAACGTACCTGTAAACTCTCCAGGACCAGACGGTGCCATGATTATTGTAGATATCGCACCACCAGGCGTGCGAATTTCGGCAGGTTCCAGAGTTTCGGACAAAGAGTACTGTCGGATGTCAACCTGTTCACCTTCGACAGAAATTGTAATGCTTTCTTCCTCTAACTCGGGTTCCTTCATCAACCAGTGGGCCAATCGCTTTAACAACTCCTGTTGCGGTCCGCCCGCTTCGTACCCACGATACCAAAGCCACGCGTGATCGGACGCCAAAAGAGCAACGCGCCCCGCACCGACCCGATCAATGGTTAATAGCGCACGCTCATCCACACCTGACATCAGGGTTTGACCACGATCAGGGATCACCTCAATTTGTCGCAACCAGGCACCCCAATTCTCCTGTTGTGGCAATCCACGGGTGACAGGATGACGATCCCCCAAATCTGTCACTGTTGGGACATATCGTTCTTCTATGACACGCGCAGTGGGCGCGGCAGGCAATACATCCTGAAGCGGTGAGCGATAAATCGAGTTTGCCGAGGCGAAATCAGGACCCGCTGCAACCAAAATTGCACCGCCATCGCGCACATAACGTGCAATATTTTCCAAGTATGATCGCGGTAAGATCCCGCGCCGTTTATAGCGATCAAAGATGATCAAATCAAAATCATCAATCTTTTCCATGAACAGTTCACGGGTTGGAAAGGCGATCAGCGATAATTCAGAAACAGGTACTCCGTCCTGTTTTGCAGGTGGACGCAGGATCGTGAAATGTACCAAATCAACGGAACTGTCCGATTTTAGCAGATTGCGCCAGACCCGTCCCCCGGGGTGCGGTGCGCCAGAAACCAACAGAACACGCAAACGATCACGCACGCCATTTACCACAACCACGCTGCGATTATTCTGTTCGGTCAATTCTCCATCCAAGGGGTCAATCCAAAATTCGATAATATTCTGACCCGCATTTCCGACATTCACACGCAATTCTGTGTCTTCGCCAATGGGGACAGTAAATTCGATAACACGGCCAGATCCAACACGCGCATAAACGCGCGCGCTTTGACTTTGCGTATTTTGGTCATCATCCAAATCATCCACACGTAAAACCATTGGAAC
>JAAEZW010000112.1 GCA_018222665.1 Paracoccaceae bacterium | reverse complement strand
CCGCCAACCAAAGTTTTGGTGCATCGCGTCCTGGGATCAGTGCCGTCGTGATCATAATATCCACCTCGGGCGCCAATTCACGGAATTTTGCCAGTTGCGCTTCACGGAACTCTGGGCTTGATACGGCGGCATACCCGCCTGTCGCGGCACCGTCTTGTTGTTCTTCTTCGAAATCAAGATAGACGAATTCAGCGCCCATTGATTCAACTTGCTCGGCCACCTCTGGACGCACGTCGAATGCATATGTCACGGCCCCCAAGGAAACAGATGTCCCAATCGCGGCAAGACCCGCAACACCCGCGCCCACAACCAAAACTTTGGCAGGTGGCATTTTACCCGCAGCAGTCACCTGACCCGTGAAGAAACGACCAAAGTTGTTCCCCGCTTCGATCACAGCGCGATAGCCTGCGATATTCGCCATTGACGACAATGCGTCCATTTTTTGCGCACGTGAAATACGTGGAACCATGTCCATCGCAATCACGGTTGAGCCTTTTTTGGCCAATAGCGCCATCTGCTCTTCGTTTTGTGCAGGATAGAAGAACGAAATCAGCGTCTGACCCTTTTGCATCCGCTTTGCTTCGGTATCGCTTGGAGGGCGCACCTTGGCCACGATGTCCACTTCTTTCCAAAGTGCTGCTGCTGTTTTAACAACACTTACACCTGCATTTTCGTATGCAGCATCTGAAAAGCCAGCCATCGCGCCAGCGCCGCTTTCGACGTAGCACTCGTGACCGAGCTTTTGAAGCTGAAGTGCGCTGTCAGGGGTCATTGCGACCCTTGCTTCGCCTTCGAACACTTCTTTAGGTGTTCCGATTTTCAACGTTTCCGTCCTTCTTCTTTTTTCGTGCCCTTGCGGACACCTTGGTTCGTTTCCTTTACGCAACAAACCCGAAACGCGCTGACGTTACGAGTGCAAAAAATGTCGCAATCTCTAAATCCAGCGCCGTGTGTCGCGCATATACCGCTCAAAATCCGATCTAAATTTGCGCCGAAGTCGATCCTCTTCCGGTGCGATAAACCCATAATCTATGGCCATAACAAAGATTGGCAAGATTGCTAGCGATAACACCGCATCCCAATGCAAAATAAATCCCAACAGGACCATGGCGTCCCCAAGGTAAATCGGGTTACGTGTCCATTTAAACACGCCTGTTGTGACCAAATGGTCGGCTTCGCGGTGGGGAATCATTGTTGTGCGATGACGCCGCATTTCAACAACGGCAAGTGCCATCAACAACACCCCTGCCCCAATCGACAGTCCCGCCACCATATCCGTGATTGGATGGGACAGAGAGAGGCCAAAATGGACATTCCGCGCCTGAAAATAGGCAATGACCAGCGCCAGTGCCAACCAAACAGGTGGGATATTCAGCCAACGTGCCATCATTCTGGTTTATAAGCCGCGTTTTGTTGCCAGCCCTGCAAGCCAGTTTGCAACACCAACACGTTTTCATGCCCCATCAGGCGTGCCGCAAACACAGCCTGTGCAGATAAGCTGCCCGTGTTACAAAACAGAATGACCATGCCGCTATCTGGAATTTCCTCCAAACGACCTGGGACTTCGCGCCATTCGATATGGGTTGCACCTGGGATCGTGGCCGCATCAAATTGATCGGCGTCGCGCGTATCTATGAATAGGGCTGCGTCGAACACGTCTTGTGTCAACTGCTCTGGCACGATGATGCCAGAATCATAGGTGGCAAAATCCATGTACCCTGTGATTTCATCAGCCAGATCACTGGCCCAAACTGGTGCGCCAAGGCATGTAATCGCAACTGCAATGGCGCGCAGAATTGTTGTCATTATTCAAACTCCATCTCGGCATAAACGCGGCCTGCGTTTTTTGTTGCCAATTCTTCGAACGTGTCCAGCACCTTCCAACGCTCCTGATCGACGTAATAGGCCCCTGCCAGATCACCGCCATCATCCAAATGCGCACCAACTTTTGCGCGCAAATCCACCAGATATTCGTAGGTGTAACGATGTACTTGGGCCAAGTTCGTCGGATGCCCGTGACCGGGGATCACATAGGTGGGTTGCAGCGGAACAAAGGCCTCTTCCCACGTTTCGATCCAACAGCTGGTGCAGGTATCCTCAAAAATGGGCAACATGCGTTCATGAAATGCGATATCGCCCGCGATCATCATGGACCATTGCGGGATCCACACCTGCGTGTCTCCTGGTCCGTGTGCAGGACCCAAATGCAAAATTTCAAACGTCACGCCGCCCAATTCATAGGTGTAGCTGTCAGAAAAGCTGATGTTGGCAGGAACAACACGCGTCCCTTCGGCTTTATCACGATTATATCGCTGCATGCCTTGTAATATGAAATCACCGTTGTGTTTGACTTCTTCGGTCGCCTCTTCATGGGCGATGATATCAACACCCAAATCCGCCCAATAGGAATTGCCCAACATGGCGTGTCCTTGGCCGTTTTCATTCACAACCAATTTGACAGGCTGATCGGTGACCGCCTTAATTTCATCGTGCAACGCCGCAGCAAGACGTGCAGATGCACCGCCATTCACAACGACGACACCCTCATCCGTCACAACAAAAGATAGATTGTTGTTGTGTCCCGAATTTTCATAGGTGGGCGGTGCGGTTGCACCGATTGCGGAAAAAACGTGTGGAATAACTTCGACAGGTTTGGAATATAATTCAGATTGCGGGTATTGGTCCGCGATATCTTCGCTCGCGGCGCTCATGCTTGCAACGACGGACACCAAAATCGCTAATGCATTTTTCATGGGTAATCTCCTTAGGTGGGCGCATCCTACACATAAATTCATTTTTGTGAATATCTTTTTCAAATCGTGACGTAATTACTTGTGCGCCTCTGGAACGCATTTAAACTAAGCACCAAACACAAGGAGTTTTGGAATGCAACACAGTGGTAAGCACGCATTTGTGACAGGGGGCGGAACAGGCATTGGGTTGGCCATCGCACGCGCATTGGCGGCCGAAGGGGCCGAAGTGACCATTACAGGTCGCAGACAAGAGGTTTTGGACCAGGTTGCAGGTGGGCGAATTCATGCAATGGCCATGGATGTCACAGATGAGGCTGCACAGATTAACACAATTGCAAGGGCGGTTGCCAAACGTGGCCCCATTCAAATTTGTGTTGCAAATGCAGGCATTGCCGAGGGCAAGACGCTTCAAAAAACCGACTTGGCGTTCTGGCGTAAAATCATGACCACCAATCTGGATGGGTGTTTCGTGACGATCCGTGAAAGCATGAAATCCATGTCCGAAACAGATTGGGGGCGCGTGATTGCCGTGTCCTCAATTGCAGGCCTGCGGGGGCTTAAGGGCGCTGGCGCCTATTCCGCGTCCAAACATGGTGTCATCGGCCTGATCCGCAGCTATGCTGAGGAACATATCGGCAGCAGTATAACGTTTAACGCGATTTGCCCCGGATACGTAGATACCGACATCATCACCCGCAATGTCGAAAGCATTAAAACCCGCGCAGGGATCAGCGAAAAAGATGCCCTTGCCGTCATGACATCGGCAAACCAACACGGGCGTTTGATCCACGTGGATGAGGTTGCGCAATCCGCGCTATCGCTGTGCCATCCAAATTCTGGATCGATCAACGGACAAACCGTCGAAATCGCTGGGGGTCAGGTATGACCGATTTTGAATGGACCAAATCACAGTTTTATGTGCCTGAGGGGATGATTTATCTGGACGGCAATTCACTGGGTCCCCTCCCCCAAAATGCTAAAGATCGCGTTGGCGCGTCGATGACGGATCAATGGGGGGAAATGTTGATCACGGGCTGGAACAAAGCGGAGTGGATGGATATGCCCCGCCGCGTAGGTGATAGAATTGCGCGGATTTTAGAAGCCGCAAGCGGTAGCATCGTGATGGGCGACACTCTGTCTATCAAGGTTTATCAGGCGCTGTCCTCGGCACTCGACCTTCGTCCAGATCGGCGGGTGATTTTGTCGGACACAGGTAATTTTCCATCAGATCTCTATATGGCAGAAGGATTGATAAAATCACTGGATCGCGATTACGAATTACGGGTCGTCGCACCAGAGGATCTTTATGACGCCATTGATGACGACGTGGCTGTGACCCTAATCACCGAAATAGATTATCGCACGGGACGCCGTCATAACATGCAGGCGATCACCGAACGTGCACATGCCTATGGTGCCATTACAGTCTGGGATTTGGCGCATTCGGCAGGTGCGGTTGATGTGGATTTAACGGGTGCAAATGTCGATTTTGCGGTTGGATGCACCTATAAATACCTAAATGGCGGACCGGGTGCGCCTGCGTTCATTTATGTGCGACCCGATTTGACCGATGCTGTGCGCCCCGCGCTGTCAGGGTGGTTGGGGCATGCCGCACCTTTTGATTTCGAACTGAATTATCGTGCGGGCGATGGGATTGATCGTTTGCGTGTCGGCACCCCACCCATTTTGGGCCTGGTCGCACTGGACGCGGCATTGGACGTTTGGGACCACGTGGATATCGCAGATGTGAGTGCACGATCCATTGAACTAAGCGAGGCATTTGTAAAAGAAGTCAGCGCAGGCTGCCCCGCATTAAAGCTCGCCTCGCCCAGCGACCCGCATGCGCGGGGTTCGCAAGTGTCCTATCACTTTGAACAGGGCTATGCCGCAATGCAGGCGATGATTGATCGCAAAATCATTGGAGATTTTCGCGCGCCCGATCTGATGCGTTTTGGCTTCACCCCGCTTTATATCGACGTTGATCAGGTCCGCGCGGCGGCCCGAACGTTATGTGATGTTATCAATTTGAACCTATGGGATGATCCGAAATACAAAACACGTCAAAAGGTGACATGAGTTTTTCAATCCGCCCCTACCACGATGACGCGCGCGCCTGCGCCGAAGCGTATTTTCACGCAGTTCAGCACGGGACACATGAAAAATACACCGAAGCACAACGAAATGCTTGGGCCCCAAAAATCCCCGATCCCCTTACCTATTTGGCAGATGAAACTTGCATCATTGCCGAGGCCAAGGGCAAGGTGATCGGGTTCATGAGCGTGACGGCAGAACACCACATTTCCATGGCGTTCGTGCATCCCGATTGGCATCGGCAGGGGGTTGCAGGGGCGCTTTATGATCGGGTGTTAGCGTCCGTAAAAACGCCACCCAAAACCGTACACGCCAGCCTAATTGCGCAGCCGTTTTTTGAAAAACGGGGTTGGGTTGCCGTCGAAAAAGAAGAACACGTGGTCCGCGGCGTCATGTTGATCCGCCATTTGATGCGATTGGATTAGGCTGAGCGTGCCTTGGCGTAATCATAGGCCGCCTGACCAAATGCCTGAAACAGCGGGCGTGAGACAGGGTCCTGATCCGCGTTCCATTCAGGATGCCACTGCACCGACAATGTGAAACCAGGTGCGTCCTTGACATAGATCGCCTCGGGCGTGCCATCGGGGGCATACCCATCAATAAAGATCCGTTCGCCCGCGCGTTCAATCCCCTGACCATGCAAGGTATTTGTCAAAACCTCTGTCGCGCCGAACACGTTATGGAAGGGTCCATTTTCACTGACGGTGACCACATGGCGCAGGGCAAATTTTTCCTCCATCGTGCCATCAGGCGGCATGCGGTGGTTATCCCGCCCGGGTAGGTCACGGATTTCAGGATGCAGGGTAGACCCCATCGCCACGGCCACCTCTTGGAAACCGCGACAAATCCCAAAGATGGGTTGACCGCGTTCCACACAGGCCCGAATGATGCCCAGCGCAATCGCATCACGCCCGCGATCAAAATCGCCATGCGCTTCGGTTGCGACTTCGCCATATTCTTCGGGGTGTACGTTTGGACGTCCGCCTGTGAACACAAACCCATCGCAAATTTCGATCAATTCAGAAACCGACGCAATCTCTGGGTCCGTTGGCACAATCATCGGCAAACAGTTTGATACATGTGACACAGCCCATGTTGTCATGCGGCCTGCCGCATGCACAGGGTACTGATCATTGATCATATACTGATTTCCAACAACACCAACCACGGGACGTTTCATGTGCTACCTCTTTCCTGTCCTGATATAATAACGGGCAGGAAAGAATGACAATGGTGCGGCTGCGAAAAGTTTATGCGCCTTGCGCTTTTAGCTCAAGCCGGCGTTGGTGCAACACAGGTTCTGTGTAGCCAGATGGCTGAACGCGGCCTTCAAACACCAAATCACAGGCCGCCTGAAAGGCGATACCGTCAAAACTTGGTGCCATGGGGCGATAGGCAGAGTCCCCCGCGTTTTGTTCATCCACCACCGCGGCCATTTTCTTCATCGCGCTCATGACTTGATCCTTAGACACAATATCATGATGCAGCCAGTTTGCTATGTGTTGCGCAGAAATACGACAGGTTGCGCGGTCTTCCATCAAACCAACGTTGTTGATGTCTGGAACCTTGGAACATCCGATCCCCTGATCGATCCAGCGCACAACATATCCCAAAATACCTTGGG
>JAAEZW010000111.1 GCA_018222665.1 Paracoccaceae bacterium | reverse complement strand
TCCCTAGCCTTTGGGGATTTTCAAAACCACGTTGCGCCCACCTTTGACATAGCGTAACTCACTATCGCTGATGGCGGCCACGCGTCCGCCATCAAGGCGATCGCCGACCTCGACCATAACGCGCCGTCCTGTTGTCATGCGCACCAATGCGCGGCGGTTGGAACCGCTGCCATAAATCCCGATCACGTTGATTTTCCGCAAGTTTATGGCGTCTTTTAGGGTGGCTTCGGCGGCAACAAAGCTTGATGAATTTTGGCGTGTCACCGTTTCATCCGATGGACGGTTGCGGGTTGTCGGTGTTGACACGGTCTGAACAGGAATTTTCAAATCTTTGGGACGCAGTCGCGGCATGACCGACGACGTACGTGCGCTTGCAATTGCTTCTGCGATTGCCGCAGGTGTGGCCAGATCATCTGGACGCAGGCGCGGGCGAATCCCTGCCGCGGCCGAAATTATGACAGGTTCTTCGTCTGCCGTAGGGGGCAGGCGAGGTTTTAATTCATTGATGGGCAAACCTGTGTTCGTCAAACGGATCGCAACGGGTGCGGGCTCCTCGATCAGATTTGGCCGCTCTGGCGGACGGAAATTTGGCAGGCCTGCAAAGACGCGATGCCCGTCAGGGGACAAGGTGCCCTCTGATGACGGGGTCACCAACCCACGCTCATCCAAAACAAACACGGTTCCCTCTGGCGCGGGCGAGGGCGGTGAAAGAAAGATTTGATCTGCAGAAGGATTTTGAATGGAGCCTAAGGCAATCGCATCCTGTTGTGCAACGCTTGGATCAATCGAGGCGACATAAAGGTCGCCCAGCGTCACTTGATCCGGCATCGTTGGGGGGATTGGTTCCATTGCCCAAACGCCCGATGCAATATAAATGCGTTCAAGCGCATCCCTTGGGATCACCTCAGGGTCAGTTAGGAAGGGCAGCACCAAATCAGCATAGTTTGACGAGGCCGCTGGACCTTGGTCTGCAAATTCCAGTTCTGCTTCGCCCTCGGGGTCCAAAACGGCGCTTTCTGTTTCGACGGGAGAAATGACATCGGGACTGGGTGGCGCCATCGCGGTTAGGCGCGCGCGCGGGACGTCTTGTGTTTCAGGTGCTGGTGTGGGTGCCGCGGGCGTCGGATCAGGTGTCCCTGCTGTTTGTTGAACCTCTGGCGCCAATAGTTCAATCTCGGGTTGGGCGATTTCGGGCTCTTGGCGCAAATAGGCCCAAGTGGCCCCTCCAATCAGAGCGATCAACAATAGCAAAAGCGCAGGTGCGCGCCAGGACTGCCCCGCATTGTTTTCGGCAATTCGCGCCGCAATTTTTGCGCCCAGCTCGCTTTGTTTTGCGATGATCGCGTCATTGGTTGCTGCGATCGGCTTTGCCGTTGGTGAGGCAGGCTCGGGGGTAAGGCTGAAATGCGCCTCAACAGAAAGGGGCGCGGTTGAGGCGATGATTGTCGTATCCTCTGCCGTGTCAAGTCGCGCAAGTGCGATGACAGGGGGCGCGCTGTCCTCAACGTCTTCTGGCTCTTCTGTGGACAGGCGTGGCATTAATCCCAACGGCGCATCGCTTAACCCAAAAAACACCTCGGTTGGAAAGGTATTTGCATCCGTGCGCGC
Source organism: Paracoccaceae bacterium (assembly GCA_018222665.1). GTDB lineage: Bacteria > Pseudomonadota > Alphaproteobacteria > Rhodobacterales > Rhodobacteraceae > HIMB11. The sequence goes on along the minus strand of JAAEZW010000111.1, from coordinate 4,888 downwards.
AATGCAGGAGAGCGGTGAAAACCCATAATTCTTGGCTAAATCCTCAGCTTCGTTCAGGGTTTCCAGCGCGACCGCAGCCACATAGAGTGTGCCATTCGCCAAGTGGTGATCAAATCGTAATTCATCCATGGAATAGGGGGTCGCCCCATCCATCGTGCGTAGGATATGTTCATTGATCGTAATTGAATCGGCATCATCTGGACAGGCAACCGAAACAAGCTTGATCTGTTCATTTGGCAGGATCAGGGCGACACGCAGACCATCGCCTGACATGGCCTCGGCCTTGCGCGAGAGTTCGGACATGCGTTGATCAAAATCACCCTTATCCCATATCGCCTCTGCAATTTTTGAAGATGCGCCTTTGGAATATTCTTCTAGGCCGACGCCCTCAAAGGACAGCGACAAAGCAAATCTTGGGCTTTGTGCATTTGATGTACGCATTGACCAGAACATCCCAATTCCCGCCTTACTCTACCTCAGGTTTTCAAAGAGGGGAAGCACAACCCAGCCTATGGCAAAAATCCGCCCTGTTTTCAAAGACTAACTGCACATAGTTTACGTCTTGTTTGTAGGGGGTTTTAAAAATGCGTCTATTTTTTGCGATTTTGTTCTGTTTATTATCCGCGCCCGCAGTTGGTGCTGGGACCCTGATCGTTGAAGGGGAAGGTCAGGTGAGCCGCGCCCCAGATCATGCGGTGATCGAAGTGTCCTTGCGTGAACAGGGGCGTGATGCGGGTGCGATCCTATTGAAATTATGGACCCGCGTGGACAGCGTGATCAACGTGTTAAAGCAAAACGGAATTGATGAAAAACACATCGCGACCCAGCGGTTAGATGTGCGTTTGGATTACGATTATGATCAGAAAAAGCGCGTGCCGCGCAACTATATCGCCAGCACGTCTTTGCGTATTCGTCAGGATGATCTAAGCAAACTGGCAACGGTGTTGGACGGGGCATCCTTGCTGGATGTAGACGGCCTATCTGATCTTCGTTTCCGCTATGATCTGACCCAGGCGGATTATGATCTCGCACTTACCCGCGCGGTCAAAGCAGCCCTGCACAAGGCAGAATTGATTGCCGTGGCCTCTGGGCAACGCCTTAGTTCCATTCAGGAAATTCGTGAAAATGGATCGGGTGGGGGTGTTGTGATGGCGCGGATGGAAAAGTCGGCCGCACCACGGGTGAAGGGATACATCGCACCCGAAAACGTGACGATTTCAAAAACCATTACGATGGAAATTGAATTGGTGGACGGCGCGGCCCAGTGACCGCGCCAATCCCATTATTTTGACGATGCCGCGGCCAAGGCGCGATCAAGATCCGCGATCAAATCATCGGCATCTTCAATCCCGATGGAAATGCGCACAACATTCGGGCTGGCGCCTGCGGCCTCTTGTTGTTCTTTGGTCAGCTGACGGTGGGTTGTGGACGCCGAATGGATCACCAATGAACGTGCATCGCCCAAGTTTGCCACATGGCTAAAGATTTCTAGGTTATCCACGAATTTGATACATGCATCATACCCACCCTTTAGCGCAACTGTGAACAGACCACCTGCACCCTTGGGACAGATGCGTTCAACACGATCGCTGTAGGGCGATGATTTCAGGCCAGCATAGGTGACGTAATCAACTGCTTCATGTCCCTCAAGCCATGTTGCGATACGCATCGCGTTTTGCACATGGCGTTCCATCCGCAACGATAGCGTTTCCAAACCCATCAATGTGTAGTGCGCCCCCTGTGGGTTCATTGTCATGCCCAAATCGCGCAGACCGATGGCAATGGAATGGAAGGTAAAGGCCAATGGGCCAAATGTTTCATGGAAACGCAGCCCGTGATAGGCGGGCTCTGGGTCAGCCAAGGATGGATAACGGCCAGATGCGCTCCAATCAAATTTACCGCTGTCCACAACACAGCCGCCTGTGACAGTGCCATTACCAGTCATGTATTTCGTTGTGGAATGCACAACCAATGTGGCACCGTGTTCAATGGGGCGGCAAAGATAAGGGGTGGCCGTTGTATTATCCACGATCAAAGGCATACCCGCATCATCTGCAATGGCGGAAACAGCGTCCAAATCGGTGATGTAACCACCTGGGTTTGCAATAGCCTCACAGAAAATAGCCTGTGTATCGTCGTTGATTGCGGCCTTGACTGCATCTAGATCATCAAAATCCACGAATGTCGCGGACCAACCAAAGCGTTTGATTGTTTGGCTAAATTGCGTGACGGTGCCCCCATATAGGCGGGTTGAGGCCACGATGTTTTTGCCAGGTGCCATCAATGGAAACAGGGCCATCAATTGCGCCGCGTGACCTGATGAACAGCACACCGCTCCAACACCGCCTTCTAATGTTGCGATGCGTTCCTGCAAAACAGCAACCGTTGGGTTTGTTAGGCGGGAATAGATGAACCCAACTTCTTGTAGGTTGAATAGGGCAGCTGCGTGATCTGCATCGCGGAACACGTAGGCCGTTGATTGATAAATTGGCGTTTGACGTGCTCCCGTTGCGGGATCGGGGCGCGCGCCTGCATGAATTTGTAATGTATCAAAACCGTATGTTGGTCCGTTGCTCATATGGAGGCTCCTGTTACAAGATTTAGGTTTGAAAGTACGAATAGACGAAACAAGGCGCAATAAGCAAATGTGCAAACTTCGGAGCTTTATAGAAATATTTTTCCAATCGACCTCGAGCTGAAACACATTTTTTTTAACCATACGAATTAGGAAAGGATATCATCCCGAAAGAAGTAGTAGGGACGGAGAATACAGTCTTATCTAGCACCGATGACCCAGATACGGGGTCACTCACTCAAGATTTAAGTGGCTGAGGTTTGAAGAGATCGCATTTGGATATCTGAGTAATTGCGAAATCTGATACCGGGCGTTGCCTTATAGCTTCGAAATTGTGGCTGCTGTTGCATTGGCAACGCTGCGCATCCAGTTGTGTTCCGAGGCCACAAAGAAGATGTGAACGCCAAATTTTTCGTGCCACGCGGTGGCGGCTTCGGCGGTACCGATATAGCTGGCGTAGCCTTTTCCATGCGCCTTGGTGGCCTTGCCGATTGTTGTCATTGCATCGCCAATCAGATCATCTGTCACCACCGTATGGCCCATACTTACCGTAAGATCAGAGGGGCCCGCGAAAAGCGCATCAATGCCGTCAATTGCGGCAATCTGATCCGATAGGGGCACGGCATAGTCTTCTTCGATCTGTGCAAACACAACGGTTTCTTTCTGCGACCGTTCCAATAGGTCGGCCATTTTTTCGGTACCAAATCCACCCCAACGCGGCGTACCCGCAAATCCACGGCCGCCTTTGCCAAACCGAGCTGTGCGTGCGATTTCCTCGGCACGTTCAACGGAATCGACATGGGGCACCACGATGCCCGCGGCACCGCAATCTAAGGCCCATAAAATTTCGCGCGGGCTTGAATCCCCAACACGGACCAAAACGGGATAATCAAGCGCGCGTGATACGGCCATGCAGGCATCAATCGCCGCGCGATCAAAGGGTGCATGCTCCGCATCAAGGCACACAAAATCCAACCCGCTTTGCGCCATCACCTCGATCATATTATGATGAGGCGTTTTCAAAAACGTGCCGCTAAGTGGTTTTCCAGATTTTACAAGCGCTTTGAAATCGGCAATGCGTCCCATTTTTGATCCTTTTGTGATGGTTTGCGCGCATCCTCTGGCACAACATGGATCGTGTCAAGCAATGTACGACAGAAATGTCGCAGGCAAGCCAAGGCCTGCGTGAAATGCATTTGCACTTTGGCTGCGGATGTCCCATCACTGGCATCTGATGAATGGAACAGAGGTACGTGATGGCATCCGATAACATGCGCGAATTTCTTCATGGTATTGGCGATCAACTTCCCCTTCAATTGGGGGTGGTTCCCTTTGGCTTGGTCTTTGGGGTCTTGGGCATTGCAAGCGGGCTAAGCCCCTTGCAAACGATCTTGATGTCCTCGATCGTGTTTGGCGGTGCCTCTCAGGTGGTTTTTGCGCAACTTTGGGCCACGGGCACATCGCCCCTGATCGTTGGGTCCTCTGTTGCGGTCATCAATTTGCGCCACATGCTATACAGTGCGGCGGTTGCAAAGTATTTGCGCCCCTTATCCCTGCGCTGGCGCATTATTTTGGGATACCTTTTGACGGATGAGGCCTTTGCCATTTCGATCAAGCGTTTTGAAACAACGGATCGACCCGAATTGGCGCATTATCACCTTTTGGGGTCTGGGTTGACGTTATGGGTGTGTTGGCAGATTGCCACTGTGGTCGGTGTTTTGGCTGGCGCCACAATCCCGGATGAGCTGAACCTTGGCTTTGCAATTCCGCTGACATTTATGGCCGTGGTGTTGCCAAATTTGCGCCGCCTGTCGGATATTGCCGCGGCCACATCCGCCGCATTGGTGGCGTTATTTGGTCAGGCATTGCCGTGGAATGCATGGATTGTTGCGGCGGCCGTGGTTGGAATAACCGTGGGTGGCATTCTGTCCCATTGGGAGGATCGCGCATGATTTGGATCGTTATGATTTTAACGGGACTGGCGAATTTTGCGGTCCGCTTTTCCATGTTTTCGGGCCTGCGTGCCAGCACATTACCCGACTGGGCCGAACGGTACCTGCGCTATGTGCCCACCGCCGTCCTATCGGCGATTATCGCAGCGGCATTGTTTCTGGATGAGGCAGGTGAAATTCAGATGTGGAACACAACTGTGCTGGCCGGTTTAATTGCGGCCATGGTGGCGATTTTCACGCGCTCCGTGATTTTCACAATCATCACAGGGTTGGGCGTGTTGTGGATCATCGGTTAATCCCGAAACGATGAAACATACACTTTGCTGAAATTTGAATACCCGTCACTGATCTGACCCAGATG
>JAAEZW010000110.1 GCA_018222665.1 Paracoccaceae bacterium | reverse complement strand
GCGCCAACCCAAACGCAACAGAGGCCGCCGCCCCAGATGATGACCCACCAGAAACCGCATCTATGTCATGAACACAAGGCGATGTTGCGGTCTTTGGATTTAGCCCCAGACCAGAAAACGCCAATTCAGACATATGTGTTTTTCCCAAACACACAGTCCCCATTGCAGTTGCATGTTTCAGAACCAGCGCATCTTCGGATGGCACACGGTTCTTTAGCAGCAAAGAACCCGCTTCTGTTTTGATCCCTGCTGTATCGTACAAATCTTTCCAACTGATCGGCACACCATCAAGTGGTGATCGCCGCAGTCCCAGCCGCGCGCGCTCTTCTGCATCCTTGGCCTCGGCCAATGCGCGGTCTTGGGTCAGTTCGGAATAAATGCGGGGGGAAAGGGGATGCGCGGTGATCGCATCCAGATATGTCTTGGTAATCTCAACAGGACCCAGATCACCTTTATCAATCGCCTCGCCAAGTTCTGTCGCCGTCAACTGTAATATATCAGTCATCAATCCACCCAATCATCTATTTTTGGGCAGCCTAGCGACAATCGCAACACTGGACAATGCCTGTTACAGATGCATATGTCGAAGTATGAAAAAATCCTATGATATCCTGATTATCGGCGCGGGTTTAAACGGCGCGACAATGGCGCTTGGCGCGGCACAATTTGGATTGAGTGTTGCTCTGTTTGACGCACATAAAATGAGCGATCAGTTAGAAACGGGGTTTGACGGACGTTCCTACGCCCTGTCATTGACCTCTGTTCGAATGATGCGGTCCCTTGGTTTATGGGATGCACTGAAAGATCACGCGCAACCGATACTGGATATCAAAGTTTGCGAGGGGCAGTTGCCAGACGGCCCATCCCCCTTCTTTTTGCATTTTGATCACAACGAAATAGAAGAAGGCCCGATGGGTCATATGGTGCAGGACAGATACCTGCGCCCTGTGCTTCAAGCGGCCGTCGATGAAAATGAGCAGATCGACTATTTCCCCAAGGTGAAAATGCAATCGCATAAGTGCACAGCAGAATGTGCCAGCGTGACCACAGATGCAGGACAGGATTACACAGGCAAGTTATTGATCGCCGCTGACGGACGTCAAAGCGCAACTGCGACACGTGCGGGTATCCGACGCAAGGGATGGGATTATGGGCAAAGCGCATTGGTATGCGCCATCGAACATGAAAATCCCCATAATGCGACCGCCTATCAGTATTTCATGCCACAAGGTCCCTTGGCCATTTTGCCGCTGACAAACAATCGCTCTTCAATCGTTTGGAGCGAAACACACGAACGTGCAAACTCTATTATGCGGTTGGATGATGCTGCCTATCTCTCTGTTCTGCGCCCGCGTTTTGGGGATTTTCTGGGCGATATCAAATTAGCTGGGAAGCGGTATAAATACCCCCTTAGCCTAAGCATCGCAGAAGAATTCGTTAAACCAAGATTTGCGCTGATCGGCGATGCGGCGCATGGGATCCACCCCATCGCAGGCCAAGGATTAAATGCGGGATTAAAGGATATCGCGGCACTCTGCCATGTACTGCAAGATACCCAAAAACGCGGTGAAAGCATCGGGGCAATTGATGTTTTAGAACGCTATCAAGAGTGGCGGCGCTTTGATGTAAATTTATTGGCGCTGGCGACCGATGGATTTAACAAGCTCTTCTCAAACTCAAATGCACTGCTGCGTGCCGGACGCGCGCTTGGTCTTGGAATTGTCAATCAGATGCCAAGAATGCGAAGAAGTTTTATCCGAGAAGCCGCAGGCCTTGGGGCAAAAGACCTGCCTTATTTGATGCGTTAGGCTACGTCGTCGATAGAACGCGCCTGATCGACCAACATAATCGGTATGCCATCCCGAATGGGAAAGGCTAATTTTGCCTTTTTAGATACCAACTCTTGGCGATCAGTATCGTATTCCAGCGTCGTATGCGTCGTTGGACAAATCAGTGCTTCAAGCATGCGACGATCAAATTGCGGTGTTTCTGTCATTGGACAATGGCCTCTCCTCCGCTGCGCAGGCTATATTCGATCAATGTAATAAGCGTTTCACGCCGTGTAATCAACGAAGGCGCTTCGAGCAATGCTTGCTTATCTTCGGCCTCAAAATCCAAGAGCATCGACAATGAATTGATCAACAATTCATCCTCGGCCTCTTTCATCGCTTCCCAATCTGTTGATAGTCCGCGTCCTTCGAAATAGCGTTGCAACAATCCAAATAGTGCTTCGCGGTTCAAACCCTTATCGCTCTCGGCGTTCTTGCGATCCGCGTCAAACCCATCCCAAACCACATTAAATTTGCGATATGGCGTGAAACCCTCAATTTCGTCCTGCAAACGATACCGCGATACACCCGTTAGGGTAATCATATAGCGGCCATCATCTGTTTCTGAAAACTGCGTTAAACGTCCAGCACACCCAATAGTGTGCAGACGATGTTCGCCTGCGGGTTGGATCATACCAATCAATCGACCTGGGGTTTTCATCGCATCTTCAATCATGCTGAGATAGCGAGGTTCAAAAATATGAAGTGGCAGCCGTGATCGCGGCAGCAATACCGCCTTGGGAAGCGGAAAGACCGGAATGCTTTCTGGAAGATCAAATGAAAACGACATGCTTGTAACTTAGCTCGTGATTTCGTTTAAGCAAATATCATCGAGCTCAGCTTACGCCGTCCGTTCAGGACAATTGGATCATTCGCCTTTAAAGCATCAAAAATTGTGAACAGCTGCTCTTTTGCGGCACCCTCGTTCCATTCGCGATCACGACGGAACAGTTGCAACAATTGTTCCACTGCCTCTTCAACCTGACCTGCTGCGTGCAAGGCTTGGGCATAATCAAAACGCGCTTGATGATTGTTTTCATCTGCCTCAACCGCCGCCAGTAATTCACCCAATGGACCTGCATCCTGCGCTTGACGTGCCAGCGCAAGCTGCGCATGTGCTGCATCAATCTCGGGCGTGTCAGAAATTTCTGCTGGCACGCCGTTCAATACGGCTTCGGCTTGATCCAAATCCTCCAATGCCATGTAGGCCTGCGCCAAACCGCTATAGGCGGGTGCGCTCATTCCGTCTTCGCCCAAAATCGCCGCAAATGTCTCTGCCGCATCTAACGCGGCACCTTCTGCCAACATCTGCTCTGCCGCCTCGATCGCATCCGACAGTCCGCCATCTGCAGAACCGCCTGCCGCCTCAATCACCCGATCAACAAAGGCTTTGATTTCTGATCCTGGCAAAGCGCCTTGGAAACCATCAATCGGTTGCCCCTGATAAAACGCATAAACAGTTGGGATCGACTGAACACGCATTTGGCCCGCGATCATTTGATTTTCATCAACGTTGATCTTGGCCATTTTGACGGCACCGTTCGCCTGTTTCACCGCCGCCTCAAGCGCAGGACCAAGCGTCTTGCAGGGCCCGCACCAAGGGGCCCAAAAATCAACTATAATGGGCGTCGATTGACTTGCGTCCACAACCGCTTCCATAAAGTTTGCTTCGCTTACGTCCTGAATCAAATCATCTGCTGGGGGTGTTGAATTTCCTAATTCTAACATCGGCACGGCCTCGTCTCTAAGTGTTGCACCCTATATGGAGTTTTAATTCAGAAAATCAAAGGTCAAAACTGGCAAAAACTGGGACATGATCGCTGGGCTGTTCCCAACCGCGTACATGACGCAAGATGCGGCTTGAATGCGCAGCGTCGGAAATATCGGGCGTCGCCCAGATGTGATCAAGGCGGCGACCTTTGTCCGCTGCGTCCCAATCCTTGGCACGGTAGGACCACCAAGAATACAGCAATCCATCTGCGATATCCTGACGGGTGACATCCACCCACTTACCTGCTGTTTGCACTTCGGCCAAATGTTCAACTTCGATTGGGGTATGACTCACCACTTTCAACATTTTTTTATGGTCCCAAACATCATCTTCGCGCGGTGCAATATTCAAATCACCAACAAGGATCGATTTGGTTGGTGTATCGGCCGCAAAATGATCCCGCATATCTCTCAGGTAATCGAGCTTTTGACCGAACTTGATATTCTTTTCACGATTGGGTTCATCCCCACCTGCGGGAACGTAAAAGTTGTGAATTGTCACTCCATTTTCCAACTGTCCCGCGATATGGCGCGCGTGATCAAGGCCTGCAAATTCATAACGGCCCACTTCGACAATGGGTGTTTTAGAAAAAATCGCGACGCCGTTGTATCCCTTCTGCCCATTCGCAACAAAATGCGGATACCCCAGTTCGGCAAATTCATCCTTTGGCATTTTATCTACGGGGGATTTACATTCCTGTAAGCACAATAAATCAGGTCCCTCTTCTCGCATCAGATCCATAACCAAGTTTTTCCGTAATCGAACCGAATTGATGTTCCATGTGGCAAGGATAAATGTCACGCCGTGCTCCTGTTTGCGGTTGATATACAGACATATGATAAACGCGACGCCAAATGCAATCAGCTGTTATATGAGACAACTTCAATCTCTAGCCCCGTGTCATCGTAGAAATAAATTCTGCGCCCGAGTTCATAATCGGCATGCATGTGCGGTTCAAATCCAACGGACCTTACGCGTTGTTCAATTTCGTCTAGATCATCAACAACAATCCCAACATGATTGACGTGTTCTGACATCGCAAAGATCGCTGATAGGGGGCAATTTTTAGCCCTGGTTTTTAGATTGCTATGTAAGAATCAGTATCCCCAATATGAATGCTGTATCCATTATCTTGGGTCTCTCCCTCCCATCATATCGACCAATCAAAGACTTTTTGCATCCAATTTGCTGTTTTTTGTGGCTTAGGGCTTGTCACGTTAACGTGTTCTAAACGAATATACATGGAGTCGATCCTTTTAATTTTATGACCGACTACGTTTATAAAGGCTCAAGTATACTTTAGATCAAGGCCTTTTTTAATGTCAGAAATTTCCATTGCAGCGTCATCGCATCGTACAGGGCTATCTGTATCAACGATCCGTTTTCATGATGATAACGGATTAATTCAGTCAAATCGAAATGGGGGTGGCCATCGGCGATTTGAGTGCGCGCAAATTCGACGGGTCAGCTTTATCATAGCGGCACAAAAATTTGGCTACACTTTGCCCTAGATAAAAAATTGCTGAATTCTTTACCAAACGAACGCACCCCAACCGCCGAAGATTGGGAGCAACTGTCGGAAAAGTTTCGGGAAAGTCTGGATGAGAAAATCGAAAAATTACAAAAATGCGTGACACGCTATCGGACTGCATTGGGTGCGGGTGCTTATCATTGAAAAACTTTGGGCTCTATAATCCCCAAAACATCATGGGGCAGGATGGACCCGGACCGCGGCGGCTCGATCTATAAAAAAGACCCGAGCAAAGCTCGGGTCAGTCCAACAGGGAGGAAGCATATTTATTCACGGATATGCACGGGGTTCGTCTCGTCTTACAACTTAGTTAACGTCAACATACTAGCATATATTATACGTTTCGTTAACGCCACCTGTCATCATGAGACTAATTTGTAACCCCCATATTCGGTCACAAGAAGGCGCGCTTGTGACGGATCTGGTTCTATTTTCTGACGCAAACGATAAATGTGCGTCTCTAACGTGTGCGTTGTTACACCTGCATTATACCCCCAAACTTCGTGCAAAAGTTGCTCTCTTGGAACCACACCTTCTGTTGAGCGATGTAAGAATTTCAATATGTTAGTCTCTTTTTCCGTCAAACGTATTTTTTTGCCATCCTCAGTCGTCAACACCTTGGCACTTGGCTTAAAGACATATGGGCCGATTGCAAATGTGGCATCCTCAGATTGTTCATGCTGTCGCAATTGGGCACGAATACGCGCCAACAAAACAGGAAACTTAAACGGTTTCGTCACATAATCATTTGCACCGGCATCTAGCCCAAGGATCGTATCCGAATCCGTGTCATGCCCCGTCAGCATAATGATGGGCGCTTTTACACCCTGCTTTCGCATCCATTTGCACAGCTCGCGACCATCTGTATCGGGCAGGCCAACATCCAACATAATCAAATCGTAATCCGCACCTTTTGCGTGGACTTGCGCCTCTTGGCCATTAGCCGCTTCTGCAACTTCAAACTCATCCAATAAATTCAACTGCTCGGCCAAGGCTTCGCGCAGATCATCGTCGTCATCAACAAGTAAGATATTTTTCAACTGTGCCATCATAAACTCCTGTTGCGTCAAAGATGGCGGCGCAGTTTCTGTTTCACAAGGTTGCGACCCCTGATTTCACATCAATGTGTCGAAAAGCGTGATTTTTGAAACATTTCACTTATGAAATGAAACATTCGCCCGTTCCCCTTGCCCCAATTTACAGTTACACCTTTGGCATGAGCATCTTTTGCCTGGACATAAAACAAAAGCTTGCCCGTGCGCGTGCCGATCTGCGCATGGGTGCGCCTGTCGTGCTTGTTGGGACATCGGCCAGTCTTATTTATTCCGCCGAAGTGATTGACCAATCACGCTTCGACAGTTTTCGGGAC
>JAAEZW010000109.1 GCA_018222665.1 Paracoccaceae bacterium | reverse complement strand
GCCAAAATCGCCATAAGGCACAGAAGCTTTTTTTGCCCTTGGCACCCTGTCCCAAGGGCAAAAAAAGCTTCTGTGCCTTATGGCGATTTTGGCGATGGAGCCAAAGGTGATCATTTTGGATGAACCCTTGGCCGCGTTAGATATTCCAACACAGCGCCAATTGACAACGATCCTGCAATCATTGCCGCAAACCCTGTTATACATCACACACGATACCGCACCTATTCAAAATTACGATTTGGCGATCTGGTTGGAACAGGGGCAAGTCGTTGAAACGGGGTCGCCCTATACAGTCGTGCCCAGATTCATCGACGAAATGAACCGGATTGAGGTTCTTTGATGCTGACCCTGACAGCGCCACAAAAAACGATATTTCACGAATTCTCGGCAGGTCAAAAATTGCTGGCACTCTGTGTTGTATCAACGGCCTTATTTCAAATTGAGTCGCTGATTGTACTTGCGTGTCTGACATTTGCAGGAGTCGCTCTGTATCTTTCTCAGGGGCTTTCATTCGCAAAATTTGGGGCACACATGCTCTGGCCACTATGGCCATTTGTACTCATCATTGGCCTGTATCACGGCATCACAAATGATATCGAAGCAGGTGGTGAAATCATCCTGCGCATGTTGATCGCTGTTGCGCTGGCAAACTTGGTTACAATGACCACGCCTTTAAATGATATGATCGATGTTTTAATGCGATTGTTACGTCCTTTGAACTGGATCGGTATATCAACAAAACCTGTGGCGCTTACGATCGCGCTGTTTATTCGTTTTATACCAACTCTAATTGAACGTGGGATTACAATGCATGCGGCACTTCGCGCGCGATCCACAGGAAAATCTGGGTGGCGTATTGTTGTGCCCCTGACGCTTTCGGTGTTAAACGACGCCGAACACGTGGCAAATGCCCTGCGGGCACGCGGCGGTGTAGGGACAAACGACGAAGGATAGCCAAAATGGAAAGATCAACCGTACTGATTGCTGTGTTTGCAGCATTGATTGCAGCACTGGGTTTGGTACCGAAATTCACGCTCGCCTTTGGTGTTCCAATCACCGCACAAAGCTTGGGTATTATGCTGTGCGGAACGGTTCTGGGCGCGAAACGCGGTGGCGCGGCTACATTGCTATTCGTTGTTTTGACCCTTGCTGGACTTCCGCTACTGGCGGGTGGGCGCGGTGGCCTTGGGCTGCTGTCTGGTCCTTCTGTTGGGTTCATCATTGGCTTTCCCATCGCGGCATTTGTAACTGGGTGGGTCATGGAACGCGTGCAAACGAATGTGCTAACATCATCCTTTATCGCTTCATTCATGGGGGGTGTGATTGCCCTTTATATCCCAGGCGTCATCGGCATGGCCCTGGTTTTAGACAAGTCGTTGGTGGCGACGTTTGGCCTTGTTTCAGCCTTTGTCATTGGCGATTTGGTCAAGGTCGCGATCTGCGGTTTTGTGACCCAAGCAATCTATCGCGCGCAACCTGACAAGGTTCTTTCGCGCGCCTAAACCTGCCGTTCAAATATCACAGCACTGCCCAATCCACCGACGGCCGCAATAGCGGCCAACCCTGATTGGGCAGGTTGAAGATCATGGAACAGGCGCACCGCAAGGATCGCGCCAGAGGCCCCAATGGGATGCCCACGCGCAAGCGCGCCGCCGCATTGATTTACGGTATGCACATCTAATCCAGCCCCATCAATGCAGGCCATGGATTGCACGGCATAGGCCTCCATCATCTCAACCCGATCTATGGTGTTTCCGTGTTTGGACAAAACACCTTTGATCGCAGGGACAGGGGCAAGCGCAGGATCCTCGGGTGCGGCCCCAATCGTCTCTGCAGGCCCAATTGATAAGGATCGCGAAACCTTCGCTTCAAAATCATCCGCAACAACCACAACAAAAGCGGCCCCATCGGCAGCAACAGCAGCTGTTGCAGCTGTAACTGTGCCCGCCAGCACAGGTGCCTTGGCCATGACCTGTGTACTTAGCTTTCGGGAATAGGGGTCACGAATTATCCCCGCAATTTCAACGATCTCATGAGCAAGATGATCCTCTGCGTCCAGCGCATTCTGATGTGATTGCTGTGCATAAGCCTCTTGCGCGTCGCGGGAAATCGCATGACGCGCAGCCATTGATGCCATTGCAATATGTGGATTAGGATCAAATGCAGGTTCTGGTGCAAATGCTGGACGATCATAAGCCACACCAACGTCCGCGCCATGATTGCTGTGCATACGCAGGGGACGACGCGAATAACTTTCTGCGCCACCTGCAACAACTACACGCGCGCGGCCTGCATCCACCATATCCGCCGCACGTATGATCGCATCCAAACCTCCAACACATTGCCGATCAATGGAAAGCCCCGCAACACACACTGGCAGACCTGCTGCCAGGGCGCACAGGCGTGCTGGGTTGCCACCAGCACCCAATGCATTTGAGACGATCAATTCATCAACCTGATCTATTTCAACACCCGCTTTCCCGATAACGCTTTGAATGACGGGCGCAGCCAATTCTTGCAAAGATAGATTTGAAAATGCCCCAGCGCGCGGCACAACCGCCGAACGCAATGCCGCTATAATTTTTGCCATGCATCCTCCGTCGCTGTCGCCCGCAATGTTTGAAAATTTGGTTTGCCTGATATCAACATTGGCCAGTCATCCGATCCATATGCGCGAAAGCGATCTACCATTACGCCCCGTTCTTTCAATTCACCCAACATACGCAGCAAGCGATCACCATCTGTCTGATCAGAACACAGGGCTACATAAATCCGCGCCCCGCGCAAAGGGTCATCCACAGAAAAAACCGCCGATGCAATCACTTCGGTTTGGGCATTTAGATACTGTTCAATGTCCTCAGGATAAATGGTTTTATCCGCAACGGTGAACACACGCGATTTTCGACCTGACAAAAACAACTGCCCTGCGTCGTCTATTTTCCCAAGTTCCCCAATCGTCAACCAACCATCCTGCCATTGGGTGTCGGGCGTGTGACCCTGAGCGTATCCACTAAAAACAAAAGGTGATTTCACCCAAACTTCGCCAATTCCATCACTGTTGATATTTCGGATATCAATTTCGACACCTGGAAATGCGACCCCAACCGAAGCCGCGTCATGATATGGTTCTGCGAGGGTAATAAAACTGGTTTCTGCAGCTCCATAAAACTGCAAGATCTGGGCATTTGGAGCAAGAGATTGGACCTGCGTACGTGTTTCAGGTTCAAGCCGACCGCCACCAATAAAGACAACCTGCACATTTTCCAAAACGCGATGCGACTTGGATAACATTCGCATTTGCGTTGGTGTGGCGTAGATCACATCAACACCTGCGCTTGCAAATTCTTGCGCCTGCTCTCTGGGTGATCTGCCAACAACAGACACACAGCGGTTTCCTATTATCTGCGCCTCAACCGCTGCATAAAACGCGAGCGAATGCCCCAGATCCCCCAAAATGCCGTAGCATTCCGAAGAATTGGTGTATTTTTCAAAAATCACGCGAATGCTGGCCAGCCAACTTTCGGCCGTTCTGCAAATGCGTTTTGGTTTCCCCGATGTTCCGCCCGTTTCGCATTGAAAGACGCCTCTATCCGTTTGGATGTCTGCCGATGTGATGCCGTTCTGACCTATAATAGGCTCTTGCCCTGCACCGATAATTGTCCAAAACCTGTCCAAGAGAGTGGCCTGACACCCATTTGGGGACAGATCAATAAATTCAGCGTCTGGGTGAGGTTTGAAATGATCCAAGGCCAAGGGGCGTTCCAAATAAAAAAGGCGGTCGTGAAGATCACTTACCGCCTTTCGCATGACTTGTCACTCTGCGCCTAGAAAAGCCCCTGTTCTTTCGCCATCAAGGCCGCTTGTGTTCGGTTTGCCGCACCAATTTTGCGGTAAAGTGTTTTCACATGCAGCTTGATCGTTGGTTCCTGCAAATCCAGATCGCGTGCAATTTCTTTGTTCGACTTCCCCTGAGACAGCCCTTCAAGAACCTGAAGTTCGCGGCGTGACAGTTTTTCGGCCAATGGGTTTGGCGCAGCAGCCTCTTCTTCTTGAGTCATAAAGTCGATGGGCGCGTATTGTTCACCCATTGCCATGAAACGCACAGCATTTATAAGCGACTTTGCAGAAAGTGTTTTAGGGACAAAACCCGCAGCACCCTCTGCCAACGCCTCTTCCGCGACAGATTTGGTGGCGATACCTGACATCAAGGCAACCTTTTGTCCACCATTATGGGCCAGCGCTGTTTTTAAACCTTTCACACCCTGCATACCCGGCATGTTATAATCAAGCATGATCAAATCAAATGGTCCCTGCGCATCAACAAGCGCCATCGCGCCATCAAAATCAGAAGCAGTGACAGTTTCAATATTACCTTCACCTTCTAAAAACATAGCCAATGTATCACGCAGGAGATCATGATCGTCAGCAATAAGAATTTTCATTTCGTCACCTAATTATATTTTTATCTCTTTTTACAACGTAATTAGCACAGTAGATCATTGTTCAGCACTGATATTAAATGCCGCTAATTCCATTGCTACTCTTTTGTATCAAATATACCCTTTTTGATCAGTTCTATCCTTTTTAGGGCGGACAGTTTTAAAATTCAATCAAACTATTTGGTCCATTAAAAATTTATGAACGCGAAGTTTTAAATCATAAAAGTGTTGCACCGCAAATTGCAAATGACACTTTATTGGATGATGAATTTGCCATAGCATTGAAGATGAAAACAGCTCCAATCAAGGAAGATTTGGCTACAATCAGCCGAATACGACAAGGATGTCAAAATGACAGACGAAATATTGAACATGAGGGTCCTTGGCGAAATCTCAGAACAATTGGGCCATGACACTGCCCAAATGCTGCTAACCCGGTACGAAGACGAGGCGAATGCTTTGATGACCCTTTTGAACTCGCAACAAGGCAAGGACGCGCCCGTAGAGGATTTGATCAAAGACATTCACAAAACTGCAGGATCATCTGCACAACTGGGTCTGTCCGCAATGCGCCACAAATTAAACATGATCGAGGTGAAAGTAAATCAACAGGGTGTTGGTGTGCTATGGGCCGAAATCGACAATTTGAACACACTTTGGATAGACAGCAAAGATGCGATTAGAAATGAAGGATTTTTAGTCGGATCTAAGCGTCATGTATAATTTCCAGCGCATCGAAAATTTTGCTCCTGTGAGACAGCAAATAATTGATGTTTTTTATACTTAATTTTCTGCGTCCGAAGGTGAAACAGAGGGTGCGCTTATTCGCAGGCTTGTCGAGCACCTTTTAGAATATACCCCCGAAACCGATATATTTATCTTTGCAGCCTTGCATCATTACACCGTTATCGGTTGCGCGATATTTTCGCGATTAATCTATTCAGATGATGCACGAAATGTCCTTATCCTATCTCCAATGGCCATTCACCCCGATCACCAAAACAACGGTATCGGTCAAACTCTATTGCGGGAAAGTATTGCGGCGCTCAGAAATCATGACGTCGACATTCTAATGACCTATGGCGATCCACATTATTACGAAAAGATTGGGTTTTTACCTGTGACACAACAGGTGGCGCCACCGCCATTTCCGCTGAGCATGCCTATTGGCTGGATTGCTCAATCCTTGCATGGCTCCGAAATGCTCCCTTTGCAGGGGTCCTGCACCTGCGTTTCGGCGTTAAACAACCCCGCCATTTGGTCAGGACGTTTTACGCTATTTTTCTCACAAGACAGCGTCATAGCTATACAAGTGCACTTCCTGATCATAGCATCGCCGTATGACTCAGTTAGATACGCAATATTCTTGGCTTCGCCTTTTCATTAGCCTGCTGATTGCCGTCATCGGCAATGTCGGCATGTGGGCAATTGTTGTTGTCATGCCCAATTTTCAATCGGAAATGGGATTGGATCGCGCAGATGCATCATTACCCTATGCATTCACAATGATTGGCTTTGCCGTTGGCAACTATGCCATCGGGCGGATGGTGGATCGCTATGGCATTGTGGCCTGTTTATTGGGGGCTGCCATTCTGAACTCCGCCGCCTTTTACGCGGCAACACGCACATCATCCCTGTCGATTATTTGTTTCTTTCAACTGCTTTTGGGTTTTGGAACTGCGGCAACCTTTGGGCCATTGATCGCAGATGTATCGAAATGGTTTCTAAAGCGGCGCGGTATCGCAGTCGCCATCACAGCCAGTGGAAATTATTTATCGGGTGCGATATGGCCGCTTTTACTGACAGGTGTGCTACGCACATCGGGATGGCATGGCGTATATTTATGGCTGGCTGCCTTAACATTCATTATTATGGTGCCCTTGTCCCTCCTGCTGTCCCGCCAAGTGAACGATGCATCCATCGAACTTTCTGACGCGCAATCAAACAATAGGATGGTTTCGCTTCCCTTTAGCGCCCGAAGCCTGACATGGCTTTTGGGGTTAGCGGGCGTTGGATGCTGTGTCGCTATGTCGATGCCACAAGTGCATATCGTCGCCTATTGCG
>JAAEZW010000108.1 GCA_018222665.1 Paracoccaceae bacterium | reverse complement strand
ATGCTTAGTCACTCAATGGGTGGCATGAAGACTTGGATAAAGGTAGGCTAGAAAATTGTGTGTGCGCAAAAGTGTGTTTTTGATATTTTGTTAGTTGGGTCAAACACTGTGTCTATAACCAATGGCGGGACTCAGTTCATTACGTTGATATAACTTTTTGCACTTCGAGCAACTAGGTAACCCCAAATTTTTGATTTCGTGCTTCGAAAAACTATTTCCGTGAATGGCGGCGCTTAAAATATCTAGGGAGGTTCTCATGAAACTGAGAGAGATTGATGCGCGCTCGTGGCTTATAAAATATGTAAAAGCCAAACATAATTTACCTAATTACGATAAAGCACTTAGGTTTGCTAAATCTGTCAATTACATTGATGAAAATGCGGATGTTACAGAGACAGGACGATTACTGTTCGAATTTAGCCAGTTCAACGGAGATTACCTGTCAAAAGACCAAAAATTATTGTAGCCGCTGCTGCTACGTTAAATCAGCGGTTACTTGTAAACTCTGGCAAGTAAGCTACGGTCCACGACAAGGAGGAGTTAACAGTGGCAAACATTCTTGGACGTTGGGAGGTGTCCAGTGAAGGTGGTGACCCAACTGCCCTGTTGACTGCGCTAACGCAATTAGGCCACCGTGTTGACAGGAAACGTACAACTATTACAGGCTAACACTCTTTTACACCTCACATGAGCTTGACCTGAGCATACACATCTTATCCAATCCAGTACGCACAATATTTAAGCGCACTCCAATACATGTGATTAGTATTTGTGCCTAAATTTGGAACTCCAGAGCCAAGTTTTGAAATCATTAACATTTCTAATAAACGTTCGAAAATCACGCCTATAGATTAAACGAGTTCAATTAAGCGAAGCCGTGCTATTCATCGCAGAAATATGATACACGCTGTTCAAGTTGCATTAAGAACATTGAGCGATCCACATCTTCAGAAATCAGCTAGCATTACTGTGCAGTTTGGAGAAACATCAAATCTAATTTTGCACGAGAATTTCATCTGCATACACGCAACAGTTTTCAGCAGGTAAATCCAGATGAACTTGTTCAGCCGGTATGGCAGTATCTCGATGTACTTTCACTTTAATATCGAGATCATTGGAAACAGCGGAAACTAATTTATGGTTTCCCAAGTCCTCAACTCGTTTAACGCGCGCGGGTATCGTATTCTGACCGATGGTATCAACAATTTTTATGTATTCAGATCTGATGCCTAATTTCAACTGAGAGGCGCTAAGCTCTGTAAGGCGTGTTTGTGTCGTAATAGTGTTGCCTCCAAATCGCAAAGAATAATCACCGTCTCTCTCACATCGGAAAAAATTCATCGCTGGTGCACCAATAAAATAACCAACAAACGTTGTTTTAGGCCGTTCAAAAAGCTCTTTTGGTGTGCCAACTTGCACGATACGACCAGCATCCATAACAATTACGTTCTCCGCAAAAGTCATCGCCTCGTTTTGATCGTGAGTAACGTAAATTAAAGTTGAACGATATTTTTGATTAATTTCTTTCAACTGCCTTCTGAGGCGAAACTTAAGGTCTGGATCAATCACAGTCAGAGGTTCATCCATTAAAACTGCTGCAACATCATCGCGAACCAGGCCTCGCCCCAATGAGATCAATTGTTTTTGATCAGCTGTGAGGCGGCTTGCTGATTTTGTTAGTAATTCTTGAAGCCCCAATGCTTCAGCAACCTCATTAACTTTAGCGTCTATAGCAGGCTTTTCATAATTCCGGCACACTAACGGAAACGCTAAATTTTGCTCAACTGACATCGTTCCATAGATTACGGGAAACTGAAAAACTTGGGCAATATTGCGCTCAGATGTGGAAAGTTTTGTGACGTCCACTCCGTCAAATAATAAATTGCCTTCGGAAGGCTGAACGATGCCCGACATAATATTCAGCATTGTTGTTTTGCCACAACCTGATGGGCCTAAAATAGCATAGCGCCCACCATCCTCCCAAGTCATGTTGAATGGGTTTAATGCATAAATTTGTTCCGCTGATTGGGGATTGTATGAATGCGCGATGTTCTGAAGTTCAATTTTAGCCATTATTCTAATCCACAATAAGGTGAGGACACTAACTGTTCATTTTGGTCAAATACGTACAATTGCATGGTATCGAACTGCACACGTACAACTTCACCAGTGTTAAAATTTTGTACTGAGTCCAGTAACCCAACAACTCCAATCATTTCATGACGAATGTGTAAGAATGTTTCGGAACCACTGATTTCAGAGAGCTCTACGCTGAATGGAAAACCTGTTTGATTTAAGGTAATTCCTGCAGCACGCATACCAAAAATATACGAGCCTGTTGCTAATCTTTTACAATGTTGGGGCAATTCAAGCTCAATCTCAGAACTTAAAATTATCCTCCCAGCTTCAACCCTACCTTCGAACAAGTTCATTGCTGGGTCATTTGTGATTTGAGCTACTTTGGTGCAGTTAGGATTCTCATAGACCTCTTTGGACGTACCTTGTTGCAAAATCCGTCCCTCATCCATGACTAAAATTTGGCCACCAAGTTGCATTGCCTCAACAGGGTCCGTCGAAGAATAGATCAAAATCGAGTCCTTTGAGGCCTCTGAAGAGAAGATGTTTCTAAATTCCTCTCTCAGTTGTTCTCTCAATTTGTAATCCAAATTTACAAGCGGTTCATCGAGCAAGATAACGCTTGCTTCTTTCACCAAAGATCGAGCCAAAGCTACGCGCTGCTGTTGACCACCTGAAAGCGCTTGGATTTTTCTATTTTCAAAACCATCTAACCCAACCTGCTGAAGTGCTTTCATAACGCGAGCTTTAATTTGGTCAGACTGCATGCGACGCTGTTTGAGAGGAAATGCAACATTTTCGTAAACACTTAAATGAGGATAGTTGATGAACTGCTGATAAACCATCGCAACTTCGCGCTTCCAAACTGGAATTGAACCAAAGTCACGATCGTCCAAAGTCAATGTACCCTGGTCAGGTGAAATGAGCCCTGCCAAAGTTTTAAGTAACGTAGTTTTACCAGCCAAAGTACGACCTAAAATGGTATAAATTTGCCCTTTCGACATTTCAAAGCAGACATTATCCAAGTGCCATTCGTTGCCAGGTTTAAAACTGAGGTTTGATGCAATCAGTGACATTACTTTAGCGCTCCAGATAGGTTACCCTTTGACAAGTATCGTTCAACAATAAACGCGACCAACACCAAAGGAGCGACGCTCACCAACGCAGCAGCCGATAAGCTCCACCATGGGGTGATTGACGAATTCAAAGCCACAATTGCAACTGGCAAAAGTTGAACTTCGGTAAACGTCAAAATGAAAGAGAAGAAAAAGTCGGTCCAACCAAATATCATGCAAAACATACCAGCAACGATTATCCCAGGGATGGAATTTGGGAGTACGACTTTGTAAAAAGCTTGCAGCGGATTGCATCCATCAATCAGTGCAGTCTCGTCGATTTCGACGGGAACTTTGTTGAAAAAATCAACCATGATCCACACTGCAATCGGCATAAGCAAAACAATGTAAACAATGATCAACCCCGCTAATGTATCTAGCAAACTAAATTTCCCAAGCATGATGAAGAATGGAATTGCTAAAACAACAGGTGGCATAATCCTCTGCGATATGAAGAAAAATGTTATATCTCCGTTGCGGATAAACCCTGCCTTAAAGGTGAAGCGTGACAAGGCATATGCAGCAAGAGTTCCCAATACGATGCTTATTAAGCTACCTGACGCCGTCACAAATACGCTATTGAAAAATGGCTCAACTATGTCGACGCCACCCTGTGCAGGTGACTTCCATAGGGCGCGCCAGCCTTCCAAGTTAGGCTCAAAGTCTACCCATGGGATGTAAGTTGCACCATTTGTAACCGACTGAAAGTCTTTAAAAGACGTGGAGACTGCCCAAAGAAATGGCGCGATTACAAAGGTGGACCAGAGAACCACAGCCAAATATTTTAATGAAGTGTATAGAACTCTCATGATTAGTTACCCCGAACCATAAGTTTCACCAATATTTTTGCTATAATTGTGAAGCTTATGATCATGATAATTAGATACGTTAATGACAAGGCAGCAGAGTAACCAAATTGGAACTCACGCAAACCTTTGATGAAGATGTAGAAGCTGGAAGTTTCCGTTGCAGTGCCGGGACCCCCAGACGTCAGAACATAAACCGTGTCCATTATCTTGGATGCTTCGATCAATCTGATGATAATTGCACCAATAGAAATAGGCGCCATTAACGGAAAGGTGACATAGACAAATGTACGGATTGGACCTGCTCCATCAATCGAAGCAGCTAAGAATGGCTCTTTAGGGAGTGACAAAAGTCCTGCGAGCAATAGTAGGAACATGAAAGGTGTCCACTGCCAAACCTCCACGATCATAACGGTAAATTTCGATAGTGTTTCGCTGCTCAGCCATAAAGGAGCAAGGTTAAAATGACTCAAGATGTCATTCACAGGTCCTAGGGATTCGTGAAAAAACGTGCGCCAAATAACAGTCATTATAACTGGAGTGGTCATCATCGGTATGAGGAAAAGTACTCTGAAGAAACGCTGAAATGCGATCTCTTTCCAAACTATCAGTGCCAGACCAAAACCAATGACATATTGCAGAAATACAGTTGTCACAGACAACAAACTGAGACGTCCAAATGCTTCCCAAAAGCGTGCGTCATCTGTGAATAATCTGACGTAGTTCTCTATCCCAATAAAATCGAGGGCCGGATAGAAACTATCCCAACTTGATAGACTTAAGCGAACTGTAAACCCAATTGGAAATATCAAAATTGCCAAAAGAACTAATAGTCCAGGAAGTAAAAATAGGTATTTATGCTTAAAGTTCATTTACCATCGCCCTGCTTCTAAGAGAGCGCTCCAAATTAGGAGCGCTCAATTTTAGTTGTAAATTTGGAGATTTATTCTGCGTCTTCTAATGCAACGCCAATTGCATAAGCTTCACGGATTGTGTCAGCTCCAATGCGCTTCACAATTTTTTTCCACTCAGCAGCTACTTCATCAAGAGCTTCTTGAGGCGATAATTGGCCAGCAAGGGCTTTCGATGTCCCAGTAGCCACTGCACTATTGAATTGGAATACACCGGGCACACGAAGTGGGAACACGCGGTTAGTGCTTCCTTCTTCCATCTCCATAAGCGTATCAGCATATTGCTTCGCAATTTCTGGATCCCAACCTTGACGCTCTACGTACAATTCTGCTTTGAAGTCCGATTTTTTAAACGGGTTCACACCAAAACGGCCGATCGCAATATCTGCTTGGTGATTTGCATCGTTTGCAAAGAAACAAAGATAGTCGAATGCCATCTCATGGTTTTTACTTTTCTTTGCAACTGCTGCAGTCCAACCCCATACAATATACGGCGCTTGATTGTAGTTGTCTTCCCAAGAGCCCGATACACGGTTCCAAACTCTATCAGAGCCAGGTAGCGGTGCAGCACCGACCTTGTTCTTGATTGGACTGTCATCTTGCATTGCTGCAACAAAAGCGTCATCCCATGAAAAGCTGAACAATGTCTGTCCGCCACCAAAGGAATTAATTTCATCACCCAAACCAAAATTGATCCCGCCGGGTGGGACATATTTGGTAGCTTCTACCCAATCAGTCAAAGCCTCAACAAAGCCTGGACCGTTAATTAGTGGCTCCATTGTTTCAAGGTCAAAGAAGAAGCCGCCTTTAACTCTTGGGTTTTTCGAGTAAGCAACCGACCGGCTGAAAAATGCTGCGTACATCAAGTCATCTTTTTTCATGACTTCAGCAGATCCATACTCAAGTTCACCGTCGTTATCCCAGTCCCAGCCATTGAAGAATGCAGCCATCTCAGCATATTCTTTCCACGTCTGTGGCACACGCAATTCTTTGCCTGTTTCAGCCTTATATTTCTCCTGGTACACAGGGTTATCAATCACGTCTTTGCGATATTTTAGGTAGTGGCGGTCGCCATCAATTGGGAACTGGATCATCTGTCCGTCCCAGGAGTTAACATCGATATGGCTCTGCGTGACATCTTTCATTTGAGCCATATTCACGTACTTTGCGGGCACTGGCTCAAGATACTGCTTCCAATCGCGAATGAAGTTAGAAAACCCAAATACGATATCATATGGGGCTTGACCGGCTTGAAAGGGTACCATTGCCTTGGAATAAAGATCCCCAGCAGGCGTGTGGATGACATTCACCTCAGCACCTGTTAACGCCGCAAACTGCTGTGCATGCAAAGCCGTTGGCTCACCCATAACGGGTACAGCGTGGGTATTAATCGACAAAGTCTGCCCAGAATAGTCTTTCTTCGACATCGATTCATACGAGCATTCACCCGCAATATCTCCAGTATTTTTGATGTGAGGGAACTTATCGCTCCATTGATCTGCTTGTGCTGCCGTGGCAACAGCAGATATTGCTGCAACCGATGCAACATATTTTTTTAACTTTGATGACATTATTTCCTCCCGTCCAAAGTTTTAGGT
>JAAEZW010000107.1 GCA_018222665.1 Paracoccaceae bacterium | reverse complement strand
GTGAAATGGGCATCAAATCGGTTGCGGTACACTCAACTGCGGATGCGGATGCAATGCATGTGCGCATGGCAGATGAATCTCTATGCATCGGGCCTGCAGCAGGTACCGATAGTTATCTATGTATGCCCGCAATCATTTCAGCCTGCGAAATCACGGGTGCACAGGCCATTCACCCAGGCTATGGGTTCCTGTCCGAAAACGCGCGTTTTGTACAGATTGTCGAAGATCACGACATTACGTTTATTGGTCCAACTGCCGAACATATTCGCGTGATGGGCGACAAGATCACGGCAAAGGACACGATGAAGGACCTTGGCGTTCCGTGTGTTCCTGGGTCCGACGGTGGTGTGCCAACGCTAGAGGATGCAAAACGCATTGGTGATGAAATCGGCTATCCCGTGATCATAAAGGCCACCGCTGGTGGCGGTGGGCGCGGCATGAAGGTTGCAAAATCTGCAGACGAAGTGGAACAGGCGTTTATGACAGCGCGCGCCGAGGGCAAAGCGGCCTTTGGCAACGATGAAGTCTATATCGAAAAATACTTGACCACCCCGCGCCATATTGAAATCCAAGTATTTGGCGATGGCAAAGGCAAAGCGGTGCATTTGGGCGAACGCGATTGTTCATTGCAACGCCGTCACCAAAAGGTTTTCGAAGAGGCACCAGGCCCGTGTATCACCCAAGAAGAACGCGCGCGTATTGGTAAAATCTGTGCCGACGCCGTTGCCAAGATCAATTACATCGGCGCAGGCACCATCGAATTTCTGTACGAAAACGGCGAATTCTATTTCATCGAAATGAACACACGCCTTCAGGTGGAACATCCCGTGACCGAGGGGATTTTTGGCGTGGATTTGGTGCGCGAACAAATCAGGGTTGCCAGTGGTCTACCCCTATCGTTTGAACAGGACGATCTGGAAATCAATGGCCATGCAATCGAAGTGCGCATCAACGCAGAACGTTTGCCAAATTTCGCGCCCTGCCCTGGTAAGGTGACGGCCTATCACGCCCCTGGTGGATTGGGCGTGCGTATGGATAGTGCGCTTTATAATGGCTATTCCATTCCCCCTTACTACGACAGTCTGATCGGTAAGTTGATTGTGCATGGTCGCGATCGTACCGAAGCATTGGCCCGCCTTGAACGCGCGCTAAGCGAGTTGATCGTAGACGGTGTTGAAACCACTGTGCCGCTATTCAACCAACTACTGGCCGAGGATGACATTCATTCAGGCGACTACAACATCCACTGGCTGGAAAAGTGGTTGGAAAAAACCTACGGGGCGTAATGCCAAGGATGCGTGATGTTAAATGAATGGTCCCGTGATACGATTTTGCGGGCCTATTCATTGGGGATATTCCCCATGGCCCGTTCGCGCCACTCTGCCGATATTGATTGGATTGAACCCCGCATGCGCGGGGTCATCCCATTAGATGGGTTTCACGTTTCCCGCTCACTTTCCCGCACAGTGTTGAAATGCGACTACGACATTCGGATCAACACCGCATTCGAGGAGGTGATTATCGCCTGTGCAGATCGCTCAGAAACATGGATAAATGAAACCATTTTCGACATGTATCGCACCCTCTTTGCTTCAGGTGATGCCCAAAGCCTAGAGGTTTGGCGCGACGGCAATCTGATCGGAGGGGTTTACGGCGTCACGCTGGGCGGTGCATTTTTCGGGGAAAGCATGTTTTCCCATCAAAAGGATGGGTCCAAGATTGCGTTGGCTTATCTGGTGCATCGGCTGAACCACACGGGGTTTGGGTTGTTTGATACCCAATTTATCACGCCCCATTTAAAAACTCTTGGCGCTGAGGAAATTCCACAAAAAACCTATCTGGACCACTTATATGCTGTCATCGGGAATGACGCGGATTTTCGCGATCCTGATTATTCGCCCGATGTTTCCGCCATCGCACAACGCAATACCCACACGTCATAACGTGCATGCTCTAATGGGTTAAGCGCAGGGGACGATGCAATCATCCACCCCTTAAACACCGTATCATTGGTATCTACATTCTGAATGTTTAGGTGTGCAAATGCATCCCCCACGGGGTTTGCAACAGGATAACGACATTCACCAAGCGCAACGCGCAGGTTCCCAATTTCAATGGATTTTCCAGACCGTAATGCAACATCATGCACCGCGCCGCTGACCTTATCTAGACCGCGCAGCAATGCACCATCGGCCAGCGCTGTTTCCTCTTGTGCGCCTGCGATTTGGGCAATACACACCAAAGCCGCCACCAAAAGTCCACGCATCAATTTGACGATCCGCTTGCGACAAATTTCATAAGAAGTGAGGTTAAGCTAATCGCGCCCTGTGTGTCCAAGGCCTCATCCCCGTCCACCAAATAATCAAAGGATCCACCTGGAACCACCTCGACATATTGACCGCCCAACAATCCTTCAGACTCGATGGCAAAGGTGCTGTCGTCAGGGATTTCAATGCCCTTTTGGATCGCAAATGTAACCTCGGCGCGATAGGTTTCTGGGTTTAAGGCCATATCCGTCACAGTGCCGATTTTAACACCTGCAAGGCGCACATCTGTACCCGTAGAAATACCTTCGGCAGAACGGAAAGCGGCGCTAATCTGATAACCACCTGTTGATGCAGAAATGCCCGTGTTTTGACCAACATAAAGAACAAAGCCTACCGCGACGGCCAAAACCAATGCGCCTATTGTTACTTCGGTTTTATTCTCACTCATTGCATTATTCCGGTTGCCACGCCTCGTAATCTTGGCGATCTGCTGGCTTTGCCTGACGCAACGACCCTGCGGGAGCATATGCCAATGCGGTTCCTGTCAGGTTTTCCTGATGCGATTTTTCCCAATCTTTGTGTGTCAATGGACGCTCTGTTGGGGGTTCTTTAAATGTGTGGTGTAACCAACCATGCCAATCCGCGCTGACGCGGCTTGCCTCTGATTCACCATTAAAGATGACCCAGCGGCGTTTGCCCTGACGGCATGTGTAATAGGCGTTTCCTTGATCATCTTCGCCAACCTTCACGCCCTTACGCCATGTATAAAACTGCGTATTCAGCGTTTGGCCGTTCCACCATGTGACCGCCCGAAGAACTGTGTTCAAGATACCCATGTGACTCTCCGTCAAAAACCGTGTGCGCCTTATGCACCAGAACCCATCACAGGTCTAGTGGGCGCCGATCAATTATCCCGCGCTGGCAGGTTCACGCTGTGCATCACCGTAAATCACCAACGGCCCCGCTTTGGTTGTGACCGCTTCTTCGTTTACGACGATTTCATCGACATTTTCCATGCCCGGAAGATCGAACATCGTATCCAGCAAGATTTCTTCCAGAATTGAGCGTAGGCCACGCGCACCAGTTTTACGTTCAATGGCGCGTTTTGCGATTGCTTGCAGCGCCTCATCGGTGAAGGTCAACTGCGTGTCCTCAAGATCGAACAAACGCTGATACTGTTTCACAAGGGCATTTTTAGGCTGTGTCAGGATAATCACTAACGCGTCCTGATCCAAATCCTCTAGCGTTGCAAGAACAGGCAAACGGCCCACAAATTCAGGGATCAACCCGAATTTCAACAGATCTTCTGGCTCTAGCTCTTTGAACACTTCGCCAACGCCGCGATTGTCATTGTCCCGTACGTCTGCGCCAAAACCAATCGCGCTGCCTTTGCCACGCTGCGCGATAATTTTATCCAAACCTGCAAAGGCACCACCGCAAATAAACAGGATGTTTGTTGTATCAACTTGCAGGAATTCTTGTTGGGGATGCTTGCGCCCACCTTGTGGGGGAACCGACGCAACTGTACCTTCCATCAATTTCAACAGGGCTTGTTGCACACCTTCGCCCGAAACGTCGCGGGTGATAGATGGGTTTTCGGATTTGCGCGTAATTTTATCAACTTCATCAATGTAAACGATGCCGCGTTGTGCGCGCTCAACGTTATATTCTGACGCTTGAAGCAATTTAAGGATGATGTTTTCAACATCTTCACCCACATATCCCGCTTCGGTCAATGTGGTGGCGTCCGCCATTGTGAAGGGCACGTCCAAAATCCGCGCCAATGTTTGCGCCAATAGGGTTTTACCGCACCCTGTCGGACCAATCAGCAGGATATTGGATTTCGAAAGTTCGATATCCCCGCCCTTATCCGCATGGTTGAGACGCTTGTAATGGTTATGAACCGCGACCGACAAAACGCGCTTGGCCGTTGCTTGGCCGATCACATAGTCATCCAAAACATCGCAAATCTCGCGCGGAGTTGGCACACCTTCACGCGCCTTCATACCCGTCGTTTTGTTTTCTTCGCGGATGATATCCATGCAAAGTTCGACACATTCATCGCAGATAAAGACAGTTGGCCCAGCGATCAGCTTTCGCACCTCATGCTGGCTTTTGCCACAAAAGCTACAGTACAATGTGTTTTTGCTTTCGCCTGAATTGGTCGCCATACCTTGTCCTTTACGTCCGTTCTTAGTTGAACGTCACACTTTGCTCTAAATTTACATTACAGCTTAGGACAGAGCTGACCCAGCCACAATGGCAAAAATGCGCACCCCCATTTCGGGATGGGAATGCGCAGTATTCTTATTCGTCGGTTGCGTCTGCGCGCTTTTCAACGATTTCATCGATCAGACCCCAATTTTTGGCGTCTTCTGCTGTCATAAAGTTATCGCGTTCCAGCGCCGCCTCGACTGTTTCAAGGTCTTGGCCTGTGTGCTGAACATAGATTTCGTTCAAGCGACGCTTTAACTTTAGCGTTTCTTCCGCATGGATCATAATATCCGTTGCCTGACCCTGATACCCACCTGAGGGCTGGTGCACCATAATGCGGCTGTTTGGCAAAGAAAAGCGCATGCCCGCTTCGCCCGCAGTCAACAACAACGATCCCATGGACGCCGCCTGACCAATCACCAGTGTCGATACCTTTGGGCGAATGTATTGCATCGTATCATAGATCGACAAACCCGATGTCACAACGCCACCTGGGCTGTTGATATACATCGAAATCTCTTTCGATGGATTTTCCGCCTCAAGATGCAGCAACTGCGCCACAATCAGACTGGACATGCCATCATGAACAGGACCGTTCAAAAAAATGATCCGCTCCTTTAAAAGACGAGAAAAGATGTCGTACGCACGTTCGCCACGGCTGGTTTGTTCAACAACCATTGGGACCAGCGAATTCATGTAAAAGTCTACGGGATCTTTCATTCTAAGCTTTCCTACTCGAAAATCTGTGTTTCACTTTCTAAATAGACTAGTTCTCCCACTCGGCGGCTGCAATGGGGGGGCGGGCATAGATTTTTGAAAAATCGCTAATTTCCCCTTAACAACCTAAGATCGTTACGAAAAAACTTTGTCTTGTGATCGAAAAGGGTCAGGAATTGTTTCCAAATCTACATTTTACAATTTATGATGCGACAAAGGATTAAATGACGTGCCATCAGATCGCTATATTCCCAAAGGAGCTGCATCGCTGCAGATAACGGCAGATGGGCCTGCGCGCGAATTTTACTTTTTACTCCTTCCAAAACTAACGATGTTGGCGTTTTCATCGGCCATCGAACCTCTGCGCATCGCAAATCAATTGGCGCAAAAACAGCTCTATACTTGGTACGCCATTACCCCTGACGGACAGGGCGCAACATGTTCAAACGGGGTCACCATCCAATCCGATGGTGCGATGGGACAGATTTCCAAAGAGGCCTCTGTCTTTGTCTGTTCAGGGATCGACCCCGTTCATGCAGCATCAAAAGAGGTGCTGGGATGGATTAGGCAACAGGATCGTCAGGGCACTCAACTGGCTGGGATTTGCACGGGCGCATTTGCACTGGCGCAGGCTGGCGTTATACGTGATCGGCGATTTACGTTGCACTGGGAAAACCAACCTGCATTCGTGGAAACCTTTCCCGATCTGGTTCCGACCGAAAATCTTTATGAAAATGATGGTCGACTGATCACCTGCAGCGGCGGCAATGCGGCAACGGATATGATGCTGGCCCTGATAGAAGAGGATCACGGCAGTGAACTGGCCTTGGTTGTTGCGGATATGTGTATCCACAAACGATCCAATGATCGACAGGCGCCACAAAGATCATCCCTGTCTGTCATGGTGGGGACACGCAATCCCAAGTTGCTGCACGCGATACAGTTGATGCAACAAACCGTAGAGGACCCAATGCCTCTGCTAGAGTTATGTGCAACACTTGATATATCACGCCGTCAATTGGAACGTTTGTTCAAAAAATATACCGCACAGTCCCCAACGCAATTTTACTACACGCTTAAATTAGAACGTGCGCATGCGCTGTTAAGTGAAACGGATATGAGCATCACGCAAATCACGGCGGCAACGGGATTTAATTCCACATCCCACTTGGCACGTCAGTTTAAATCAAAATACGGTTTTGCGCCCCGCGATATGCGCAAGGGCTGGGCGAAATAATCCACTTGAAACAACCAACCCTAGGTCTAACTCACCCAAATCCAACCTAGGATTTGTTATGCATTTCACCCCGACACGCGATGGCGGATTGCGCCGACTGAAAGATTTTATTC
>JAAEZW010000106.1 GCA_018222665.1 Paracoccaceae bacterium | reverse complement strand
CGGCAAAAACCAATCCACCATAACCATGAACGACATCCGTAACCCGATGCGGGCCGCCCAGTGCTGTGATGACCAACTCTGGTTGATATTGGCGCACCAAATCAAGCTCTGCATCAAAGCGCCCATAACTGTTGTGCGTAATCATGTTCAACGCCCATGGCGCATCCGCTTTTGTGATAGAGGTCGAAATTCGATCTAACCAACTAACCAATTGTTCTTCTGTGCGCGCATTCGTGGCAGGAAACGTACCTAGAACACCCGATTTACAGGCTGAAATTACCATATCAGGGCCCGTGACCAAAAACATAGGCGCACAAATCGCAGGTAGACGCAGGCGGTTCTTGATTGACCCTATATGCTCAGAGGTGGATGAAGTCATCTTAGTCATGAAATGTTAGTTTCCTGTTCGTTTGCAATTTGTTCGATAAGAACGATGTCAGTCTGCAACAAATTCTTAATATAATTCAACGCGCTTTCGCAGAGGACGACGTAAAGATAATCAGTGCGGCCCATATCAATGGAAAGGCCACTTTCTTCGCCCATCCGAATTCTTCCCCAAACACGAAAACAGCGACCAGGAATATCAGCGTCGGCGCGATGTACTGCAACATCGCAATGGTCGAAAGCTTTAACAATTTCGCGCCATTTGCATAAACAATCAACGGGATAGCTGTGACCAATCCGCACCCCACCAGCAACAGGGTTGTAGCTACGTTTATTGATACAAAATGATTTTCGCCCATGGCGGACAAATATGCCAAATACACAATCGCAAGAGGGCAAAGCAACAAAACTTCAAGCAAAAAACCTTGATTAGGTCCGATGGGTAATGACCGTTTGAACAGGGCGTAAAAACCCCATGAGATAGGCAAAATAAGGGACAACCACGGCAAAGAGCCAACTTCATACGTCAAAATCGCGACAGCAAACACGGTTAGGAAAATTGCGATCCACTGCCGTTGTGTCAGTTTTTCGCCCAACAAAGCAAAGCCCAGAAAAACACTGAAAAGCGGATTGATATAATATCCCAAAGCAGCGTCCAAGGCGCGATCCGTGGCAATTGCGTAAACGTAGGTCAACCAATTCACTGAGATCAGCGTGGCTGTCAGTAGCGCCATACCCATAACGCGTTTCGATCGGAGTACATTTTTTAGATCTGACGTCCTGCGCAAAGCAACCAATACAATCATCGCAACAGGTACAGACCAAAGCACACGGTGTGCTACCACTTCTGCCGCAGGAACGTGCGAAAGTGCTTTCATATATATTGGAAGGAAACCCCACAAAAGGTATGCGACAATTGCAAAGGCGAAACCTTTGGGATGATCAACCTTTTCAATGGACATACAGAGGCTCTTAAATTTGGATCAACGGGATCGATTTGAGCGCAGTATCGTCAGAAAAAGCTCTTTTGAGCTGACCACAGCACCCCCAACGATGAACACACAACCCCAGAACACACTCCAAGTCAACGCGCCCATGCCGAATGCAATCAAGACAATTGTTGAGATTAAAGGAGCAGCATAGGAAATGGCACCAAGGACCTGAATGTCTCCGTGCTTGGTCCCGTAGTCCCATGCGAAAAAGGCCAAGCCCACGGGAAATAACCCCAGACCGATCACAGCCAACCATTCGATAAAATTGGCTGGCATGATCGTCTCTTCAAATACCAAATGCGCCATGAATGAAAGTACCGCCACCACAATACAAAACGCACCCACCGTATCTGTGGGAACAGTTCCAAACCTGCGGTTCAAAACCGAATACCCTGACCAGGTAAACGCGCAAGCCAAGGCAAGGAAGTAACCAAAATATTCCGACCGGTTTAGTTCCAAACTTGCGGAACCAGACACCAACACAACTGTCCCAACCAATCCAGAGATCGCACCAATTACGTGAAACCAACGCAGTTTTTCGCCCGGCAATAACGCCGAAAACACAACAATAAGCAAAGGCCACAAATATGCGATCAAACCCGCTTGGACGGGTGGGGCGCTTTTCAAAGCGAGGAAGTATAAAAAGTGATAACCAAATAATCCAACCACACCCAAAACCCACGCTCCAACGGGTTGGCGCAGGTGTGAAATAATATCATCACCGCGAATGATCCATTTGCAGATCATCAATAATCCACCAATGGAAAACGCAATTGCCGTTAACAAAAATGGTGGCAAATCACCCGTAAGTGTTGTGAACAGGGCCAAAACACCCCACATCAGAACAGCAGTCGCACCAACAGCCGTGGCGCGTGTTCGCGAAATAGTGGACATCAAAGTTTCCTACAAACCGATGGAAACGCCGTCTTGGATTACCGCAGGATCATACGCCTTCCGTGAAAAAACTTCGCGCACCATTGGTTCAAAATATTCTAGCGGTTTGGTTGGATAATCTGGATCAAATGATGATTGATCCCAGCGTTCACAGAATTTTGCACATGTATCAAAGCATGGGTGATCACGGTAACGATCACGCGCATTTTTGTCCCAACCATAGTGGTGTGCATAGTATAACATTTGGAAAATTCCGTGGTGTTCAATCACCCATGAAACTTCCCAACGGACAAAGGGGCGAACAACTTCTGCAGAAAACCTGTCGTGGTTTTGGGGGGCCAATCCATCGCCAATATCATGCAGCAATGCGCCAACAATCCAATCAATATCTACGCCGTCTTCCTCTGCGCGCGTTGCAGATTGTAGGCCATGTTGCAGTCGGGTGATTTTGTACCCTTCAAGCGTTGTTTCGCCATGGCGCCGCAATTCATCCATGACACGATCCGCTGTCATGGCCAGATATGGTTTTTCCAATTCATGAAGAAGTTCATATTCTTCCTTGGTGCCATCTTTCATCTGGGTGAATGAAACAGTTTTATTTTGAATTGTCATGTCGCTCTCCCTTGGCTTATGTGGCTGAATACAGCCCTACATCAGTTGTCGCACCTGCCGCAAGCGTTGCAGATTGATCTGCCAACACCTGATCATAGAATTCAAGGTCCCTCGGGTCGAACAGGCCACGCGGTCCGGCGACATTGACCCAACCACGCACCACATCACATCCGCGAACCAACATAGCATAATCATTTCCAGGTGCCTCGTGCCGAACCTCTGGCGTGACATACCGTATGG
Organism: Paracoccaceae bacterium; assembly: GCA_018222665.1. GTDB lineage: Bacteria > Pseudomonadota > Alphaproteobacteria > Rhodobacterales > Rhodobacteraceae > HIMB11. The sequence continues at coordinate 3,430 of JAAEZW010000106.1, read as the reverse complement.
CAAGCCCAATGCGTCGATCATCTGATATATTCGGCCCAGATGCGTGAAAGCAGCGCCCATGGTGCAACGACATCTCACCCGGGCGAAGTGCACCGTAAACGGCATCATTTTCGTTGATACCTGCAATCTCTTGACCGCGGGATAGCAGATTGTTGTCATCGTAGGTATCGTGGTGGGAAACGATTGGATTGCGGTGGCTGCCAGGAATAAAACGCATGCACCCAGCCCGAACTGATACATCACTAAGCGCGACCCAGGCTGTGACTTCATCATCCGTCTCGCCCATACCCCAGTACGTAATATCCTGATGCCACGATACTGTTTTAGTCGTTTGTGCTTCTTTGATGAATAGCTCAACCGACCAAACCAACAGATTTGGACCCAAAATTGTCTCGACCGCGTTCAGAATTTCGGGCGTCCGTGCCAAATCAGCAAGCAGTGGGATGACCAAATGACCGTTCACGCGAAAGAACTGATTTAAATCTTTGGTATCTGTTGGCTTTGAATATTGGGCCTCTAACGCTTCAATTTCGCCCCGTATCTCGGCAACAGATTGCGCCGAAAACACTGGAATGCCCGCCACAAAACCGTTTTTGCGATATGCTTCATATGACTTTGAATCAAGACCCATGCCAACGCTCCTACACTGCTAGAGGGATGTTCGCACAATCCCTCTCCGCAGATACACGAGGTTTGCGACGCGAGTATTCAGTCTGCGACGTAAAATTTTCTTAGTTGCCTGAAAACGCTGCCGCAGCCCCAAGCAACACCACAAGAAGCGATACTCGCACGGTCCACGCATAAACCGCCATGAGGCCCGCCCGCGGCGGAGTGCCAGCCCGCATTGAGCGCATGGTTTCAAGATTTGCACCAAGCGAACAAATCAATATCAATGTCGCACCCGTCAGTTTCGCATGAAACGCGCCAGAGGTCGGCAAGCCGCCGTAAATCATCCCGCTTAACAAATAGCCTGTGATCCACAGCACCAGCACCGCAATAAGCGCGAGTACTCCCATCATGCGAATACTTTGTACCACCTCTACCGAGGGGGACTGCCCATTTCGTTTATGAACATGTTGAAGCACCCACCCGCCAACCCCAAGGCCGCCTGCCGCCCAAAGCGATATAAAGTGAAGTGTTTTTAGAAAGACCAGCATGTCGTCCCTTTACAAAAAAGCATCAAACCTGTCTTACACTGTGGGAAAGGTTAGCGGTGTGTCCAGATAAACTTTGGATTGACTGACAAAACTGCTGATCACATATTTGCCAAAATCAGGAGGCGAACAATGGACGGTCAAAATTTACTTTATTGGCAGGAACGAATTGACCTTGCCGCAGCATTTCGCTGGGCTGCGCGTCTAAACATGCACGAGGCAGTTGCAAACCACTTTAGCCTGTCAGTGAATGACGATGGTACCCAGTTCCTGATGAACCCCAATCAAAAACATTTCAGCCGCATCAAGGCATCTGATATGTTGCTATTAGATGCAAATGATCCTGAGACCATGAACAAACCAGGCGCACCTGATCCGACAGCATGGGGATTGCACGGTTCTGTTCATCGTAAATGTCCACATGCAAAATGCGTTATGCACGTGCATTCAATCCACGCCACCGTGCTCGCTTCCCTTGCGGATAGTCGTTTGCCACCAATCGATCAAAATACGGCTATTTTTTACGAACGATATGTCATCGACGAAGGCTTTGGAGGATTGGCCTTTGAAGATGAGGGCATGCGATGCGCAGGGATGCTTCAGGACCCAAAAATTAAGGTCATGATTATGGGAAATCATGGTGTTTTGGTCTTGGGCAAGGACGTCGCAGATACATTTAATCGCCTATATTACTTTGAAAGGGCGGCAGAAACATACATTCGCGCACTGCAAACGGGTCAACCGCTTCGGGAACTGCCCCATGATATCGCAGCAAAAACAGCTGCCGAACTTGACGATTATCCAGATCAAGCGGAAAGTCATTTTTCTGAACTCAAAGCAATATTGGATGAAGAAGGCAGCAACTACAGCTCCTGATTATATTGCATTTAAGATGTACAAATTCCCCAACATCGTGCATCACCCGTTCTGGAACTATGGGAACAGAACGTTGGATCATCCATTTTCACTCAATCGCAGGCTCTTAGCCGAGGGTTTGGGCACCCTGCTGTTGGTCGCAACCGTCATTGGATCGGGCATCATGGCAGACGCCCTATCGCATGATGTGGCTATATCACTCCTTGGAAACACCATAGCGACAGGCGCAATCTTGTTCGTGCTGATCACGATTTTTGGCCCTGTATCAGGTGCTCATTTTAACCCAGCAGTTTCATTTGTGTTTTATCTGCGCGGGGATTTAGCGGGGGGAATGACCCTGTTGTATATGGTAGTACAGGTTTGTGGCGGCGTATTGGGTACATGGGCCGCGCACGCGATGTTTGAGGTGCCAATTCTACAAATATCGACTGTCGACCGCAGTGGATTTGGGAATTGTATCAGTGAAATTATTGCGACCTTTGGGTTGGTGTTTGTGATTGTCACCGCAATTTCACAGAATTCGAAATCTATTCCGATGTTGGTCGGGCTGTATATTTCGGCCGCCTATTGGTTCACTGCGTCAACATCATTCGCCAATCCCGCAGTTGCGATTGCGCGTTCCTTGTCAGATACATTTTCGGGAATACGCCCAATTGAATTATTGATGTTTATCCCGGCTGAACTCTGCGGCGCCTATGTGGCGTTTATCCTTGTTCGCTGGCTTTATCGCGGTCAGAATTAAGGTTTTACAACCATTTAAGCGACGCATCCGTAGGTCCAACGGGCCTGTATTCTGCGCCACAAAAACCGCTCCAGTGTGCATCCAAGACTTTGAAAACTTTATCAAAGTCTAAATCGCCATGATCAGGCGATCCACGATCTGGTACTGATGCAAATTGAACATGACCCACAAAGTTTAACGCAGCCTGAAATCTTGTTATTGCGCTGCCTTGCTGGCGTTCAACATGATAAAAATCAAACATCAATTTCAGATCGGGCGAACCAATTTCATTGATAATATCAATCGCCTGATCAACAGTTTTCAAGAAATACTCTGGCACGTCATAGGAATTAATTGGTTCAATCAATATCTGGACACCCAAACCCTGTGTAATATCCAACGCATATTCAAGATTTTCGACAAAGGTTTCATGGGCGTCTGGGCCTGACGCCTTGCCCGCCATGACGTGGATAAATTTCGCACTAAGCGCATCCGCCTGATCAACTGCGAGATCTATCGCAGCTTTGGCCTCAACTCTACGATTTGGCAACGCGCAAAGGCCAAAATCGCCATCCTGTTTCGTTCCAGGCACAGTGTTTAACGAAAGCAATGGCAGATTTTCTAACGTCAGTGCAGATTTGATTTTTGAAATGTCTGTGGGATCTGGCCAGTGCATCTC
>JAAEZW010000105.1 GCA_018222665.1 Paracoccaceae bacterium | reverse complement strand
ATTCGAAAGTTGACCTTCGTGTCTATGACTCTGCGGGAGATGCAACCGTAGCAGCCAGCGTTGCGCAACAGGCCGTTGATGACGGGGCAAAAATTATCATTGGACCACTTTATGCCGAGGCCGCAAATGCGGCGGGCACCGCTGTTGCAGATGACGGCATCAATGTTCTGAGTTTTTCAAACAACACAACAATCGCTGGTGGCAATGTGTTCGTGTTGGGCAAAACCTTTGACAACACAGCGCGCCGCATTGTCTCGTTTGCCGCAGAACAAGGCAAAAAACGCGCAATGGTCATTCACTCTGATGGGATCGACGGGCAAATGGGCCTGAACGCATTTCAGGGTGCCGCAGCTGACACAAACCTGCGAATCGTTTCAGCGCAAAGTTTTGAGCTGACGCAAGAAAGTGTGGTGAATACGGTTCCCCTAATCCGCGCGTCTGCCGAAATCGAAGATGTAGATGCACTGTTCCTGACCTCCTCATCTGCAGGAGCATTGCCGCTGTTGGCGCAGTTATTGCCCGAGGCCGGGTTAGATCCCGCGAATGTACAATATGTGGGACTAACCCGTTGGGATATCCCACCGCAAACGCTTGAGCTAAACGGTTTGCAAGGCGGTTGGTTTGCGGTTCCTGATCTGACGCGCACTGAAAATTTTTCGACACAATTCCAAGAGCAATTTGGAAATCGTCCCCACCAATTGGCCAGTTTGGCGTTTGATGGGATTGCAGCGATTGGCGCGTTGGCGCAGGCAGGATTTGACGATATCCTGACGCGCGAAGCTTTGACGCAGCCTTCTGGCTTTCAGGGGGTGGACGGGATATTCCGTTTGAAGGATGATGGTACAAACGAACGCGGCTTGGCGATTGCCACAGTCCAAGACAAACAGGTACTAATCATTGACCCCGCTCCACGCTCCTTCGCAATCTCAGGATTCTAACGAATTAAACCTAATTTGTGACCCGAAATCAATTTTCGACCCAGGTACGCTAGCCCCAATTTTTGAGGATAGCGCACCTGATAAATTGCGTGGCGCACTGGTTGATGCGCTTAAACAGATGCGCAAATCGGGCATGAAACAAATCGCCAATGCGCTATCCGATACCCCGAACGCAGCCCGTCAGGCAGTTCAAAGTTATGCTTGGTTGACAGATGAGCTGGTTAAATGTGCATGGCGCGCGGCAAATCAAATGCATCCAAACGCCACACCGACCGAGGCAGAACGCCTAAGTGTGATGGCCGTTGGGGGCTATGGTCGTTTTGAGATGGCCCCTTTTTCGGATGTCGATTTGTTATTCCTGACACCTTACAAAATAACACCTTGGGCCGAGAGCGTTATTGAAAGCATGCTCTACATGTTGTGGGACTTGCGTCTGAAAGTTGGCCATTCATCGCGCACCATACGCGATTGTTTGCGGCTAGGTGGTGAAGATTTCACCATTCGCACAGCCATGTTGGAACAACGATATGTCTGTGGCGACACAGGATTGGCCCAAGAGCTTGAAGAAAAGCTTTGGTCAGAATTGTTTGCAGGCAGTGCACGCGAATTTATTGATGCCAAATTGGGTGAACGCGATGCCCGACACGAAAAGCAAGGCCAACGTTATATGGTTGAGCCGAATGTCAAAGAGGGCAAAGGGGGCCTGCGTGATCTGCAATCACTCTTTTGGATCACAAAATATGTCTATCGCGTTCAGAATACGGCCAAATTGGTTGACCTTGGCGTGTTCCGCCCAGACGAATACGCGCTGTTTGAAGCGGCGGAAAATTTCCTGTGGGCTGCGCGATGCCATTTGCATTTGGTTACAGACCGCGCAGCAGAGCAACTTTCGTTTGATTTGCAGGTCGAGGTGGCCGACCGGATGGGATATCGCGACCAAAAGGGGCGGCGTGGTGTGGAACTGTTCATGCAGGACTATTTCCGTCATGCCACAAAGGTTGGAGATTTGACGCGTATTTTGCTAACCTCTCTTGAAGCGGATCATACCAAAGATGCGCCATTGTTGGAACGTATCTTTCGTCGCAAACCCAAGGTGCGCAAAGAATACGAAGTGATCAACGGCCGTCTTGCCGTTAAAAATCCAGATACCTATTACGCAGACAAATTGAACCTTTTGCGTATTTTTGAAGAAGGTTTGCGCACAGGTTTACTCATCCACCCCAATGAAATGCGCATGGTCTCTGCCTCGCTTGATCGCATCGACGATGACATGCGAACAAACCACGAGGCCCAGCGCATCTTTTTGGATTTGCTGCTAAAACACGGCAACCCTGAACGTGCGTTACGACGCATGAATGAATTGGGCGCACTGGCCGCCTTTATCCCAGAGTTTGAACCCATCGTCGCGATGATGCAGTTCAATATGTATCACAGCTATACGGTGGACGAACATACGATCCAAGTGATCAAAAGCCTCGCGCAGATCGAACGTGCCGAATTGGAAGAAGAGCTACCCATTGCCAGTTCAATCCTACAGGCAGGCATAAATCGAAAGGTTATCTATGTGGCCCTGCTATTGCATGATATTGGCAAGGGGCGAAGCGAAGATCACTCAATCCTCGGGGCAAAAATCGCGCGTAAGGTTGCACCGCGTCTTGGCCTGTCTCAGGAAGAAGTGGACACCGTTGAATGGCTCGTCCGCTATCACCTGTTAATGTCGGATATGGCCCAAAAACGCGATATCGCCGATCCGCGCACAGTGCGAGATTTTGCCAAGGCCGTTCAAACCACCGAACATTTGGATCTGCTGACCGTTCTAACGGTGTGCGATATTCGTGGCGTTGGCCCAAACACATGGAACAATTGGAAGGCCACATTGATCCGCGCGCTTTATGCGGAAACCCGGCGCGCGTTGGAAGATGGTCTTGAAGCCGTCAATCGCAAGAACCGCAGCAATGAGGCGAAGCAATCCTTAAAAGGTGCGCTGAAGGATTGGAAAAAAGGCGAAATTCAGGAAGAGCTTGAGCGCCACTATGAACCCTATTGGCAGGGATTGCCTGACAAAACGCATGTTGTTTTTGCAAATCTGCTGCGCAATTTGGGGGCGGACGAAATCCGTTTGGATGTCCACCCTGACACGGATCGTGATGCAACACGCATTTGCTTTGCCCTGCATGATCACCCAGGTATTTTTTCGCGTCTTGCAGGTGCGCTGACATTGGTCGGTGCAAACGTTGTTGATGCGCGGACCTATACAACCAAAGACGGCTATGCCACGGCCGCCTTTTGGGTTCAGGACAGAGATGGAGAGGCCTATGATCTGTCCCGCCTGTCCCGTCTGCGCAATATGATCGAACGCACCCTGAAGGGCGAGGTTGTGACGCGCGACGCCGTGCATGAAAAGGACAAATTCAAAAAGCGTGAAAAGGCATTCAAAGTGCCAACTTCGGTCACCTTCGACAATGATGGGTCTGACATATACACCATCATCGAGGTTGATACACGCGACCGCCCAGGCTTGTTGTTTGATCTGACGCGCACGCTTGCGAACCTAAACGTTTATATTGCCTCTGCCGTGGTCGCGACCTACGGTGAGCAAGTCGTTGATAGTTTTTATGTAAAAGACATGTTTGGTCTGAAATTCTATAGCGAAAGCAAACAACGCACCCTTGAACGTCAACTCACCGAGGCGATCAGCAAAGGGGTAGAGCGGGCAGAGGGATAAGGCATGCTGCGCAATGTGATGACCGTGGGGTTTTGGACCCTGATGAGCCGCATCTTGGGGATGTTGCGAGAGGTCATGTTATATGCGCTGATCGGAGCAGGCCCCGTCTTGGATGCGTTTATCGCGGCGTTTCGCCTGCCCAATATGTTCCGCCGATTTACGGCCGAAGGGGCATTTAACGCAGCCTTTGTTCCGATGTTTTCAAAACGTGTCGAGGCGGACGATAATCCCATCGGATTTGCAAATCAGGCAATGGGAAGCCTAAGCTTTATTTTGCTGATCTTGACCGCATTTGCCATGATTTTCATGCCGCTGTTCATTTTGGCGACAGCAAATGGATTTGCGGATGATCCACGCTTTGATCTTAGCGTTGATTATGCTCGTGTAATGTTTCCCTATATCTTGTTCATCAGCTTGGCCGCATTGATTTCAGGTGCATTGAACAGCCATGGCAAATTTGCAATGGCTGCCGCCGCACCTGTTTTATTAAATATCATCATAATCGCGGCGCTCGGCGCATCTTGGGTGATTGGTGGATCTGCAATCACGTTTCTGATCTGGTCCGTACCCGCCGCAGGTATCCTGCAACTGGGTCTTGTTTGGTATCACGCCCGACAAAACGGTTTGAAACTGACATTGGCGCGGCCGCGATTTTCGCCCGAAATGAAACACCTGTTGATCGTTGCAACACCTGCGGCGCTGGCCAATGGGGTGGTGCAAATCAATCTGCTGGTGGGTCAGTTGGTATCCAGCCAACAGGTTGGCGCGATCAGTTGGTTGTATGGTGCGGATCGTCTTTATCAACTACCCCTTGGTGTGGTCGGAATTGCAGTCGGCATTGTTCTGTTACCCGAGTTATCGCGGCACCTTAAGTCGGGGGATGAAGGTGCCGCGAAAGAAGCGCTGTCAAACGGTGCATTCTTCACCGCAGCGCTTAGTTTTCCTGCAACGGTCGCCTTGTTCGTTATCCCATTGCCCTTGGCCGCGGCCCTTTATGGGTATGGACAAAATACCGTTGCCGATGTTCAGGCCATGGCACTTGCCACGGCGATCTATGCCCTTGGATTGCCTGCATTCATGCTGCAAAAACTACAGCAACCCCTATTTTTTGCGCGTGAAGACACTAAAACACCGTTTCGTTGGGCGGTTGTTTCGATGGTGATAAATGCCATCGTGGCAATTGGGCTTTGGCCTGCTCTAGGGTGGTTGTCCCCCGCGATTGCAACCGTGGTTTCATCTTGGGCGATGGTTGGGCTGCTTCATATATCATCGCGCGCATTCGGCGATGTGGCGCGTATCAAATCAGCGACCATATCAAAAATTGGACGTGTGGCGATTGCATCAATCGCGATGGGCGTTGTCCTGGGCACTGTGCAATTTAGTGCAGGTGGTTATTTCATAAATGGGATAACACAATTCATTTGGGCCCTTATCCTCGTCGCACTTGGAGCCACTGCGTACATTATTTTTGCCCGGATCAGTGGCGCGTTTCGTTTACGCGAATTACGCAGCGCGATGCGGCGATAGTGTGGCGTCAATCGCGTCTGACAACTTTTAAAATTCGCTGAAACCCACCCGGTGCCACAAAAAAACAGATTAGAAACCCGATGACTGCGCCCGATAATTCGGCGACCCACACCCAAGTGTTGCCAAAGCTAAAGGCAAACACAATTTGGATACCAATCAGAAATCCAATTAGTGAAAACGCCCGGAGCGAAGGCTGCCCCGCAGCGCGAAAGGCCACCCAACGCAAAAATGCATGTGCGCCTAACAGTCCGTAAGCACCCGTAAACATCCCAAACAGAACAGGCCCAGTTGGTACCAACAGTGAATACATCAACGCCCCACCGATTGCGGACCCGTTGAATAAGATCAACGTGGCCACATTGCTAAACACACTGCCCACAAATTTTCCCATCGCCAGCAACAGTGCGCAACTGATGGCGGTGCCAACCGAACTTCCATGGATAAACGTAAATGAAATATAGCGTTTAAATTCAAACCAACTGAATACGCCCGTTTCGATTTGAGTGTTCAAAGCCGCAGGGAAAAGACCAAATTGATTGATCAACCCATAGCGCATGCCCAAACCATAACGATTTCCCAACACCCCATGTTCGCCCAAAACGATAAACCCCTCGATCCCGACAACCAACAGGAACAGGGCCATAATGATCGATGGCATTTCGTTTAAGATCGGTTGGTGTTGTTGTTCTGACATTGTGAGCCCTTGCTTTTGGTTGACGCTCTTACCCGCAATGGGTAAGCGGTTTTCAACATAAGTTCCAGACGGAGAATAAAAAATGACGGATGCGGTCCAAACGCCATCCAATGGTGACTTCACAAAGCGTGTTTTTTCTGGTGTTCAGCCCACCGGAGCGTTGACGCTTGGAAATTACTTGGGTGCATTGAAACGTTTTGTTGATATGCAAAACGAAGATTACGAAACAATTTATTGTATCGTTGATTTGCACGCCATCACCGTCTGGCAAGATCCCAAAACACTGCGCGATCAGGTCCGTGAAATTGCAGCTTCCTATTTGGCATCTGGATTGGATCCTGCGAAATCCATCATCTTTAATCAGGCGGCGGTAGAAGAACATGCACAACTTGCGTGGGTATTTAATTGCGTAGCCCGTATGGGATGGATGCAGCGCATGACCCAGTTCAAGGATAAGGCGGGCAAAAACGCCCAGAATGCCTCGGTCGGGTTGTTTACCTATCCTACGCTGATGGCTGCGGACATATTGCTCTATCACGCGACACATGTGCCTGTCGGGGATGATCAAAAACAGCATTTGGAACTGACACGCGACATCGCAACCAAGTTCAACCATGACTTTGGTCAGGACTTTTTCCCAATCACCGAACCTGTGATTGGCGGTCCAGCAGCGCGTGTGATGAGTCTGCGCGATGGCAG
>JAAEZW010000104.1 GCA_018222665.1 Paracoccaceae bacterium | reverse complement strand
CCAAAGTATTTTTCGGATACATATGGTGTATCTTTGGCCTCACTGGGGGCGATCATGTTTGCGCTGCGGGTGGTGGATTTCGTTCAAGATCCGCTGTTGGGCCGCTTATCTACAATTGGCTTTCTTCCTCGCCGTCTTTTGTCTGCTGGTGCAGGGGCAATAATCATCATCGGAGCGCTTGGGCTGTTTATTGTGACTGCGCCTATCAACCCAACGATTTGGTTTGCGTTGTCACTGATCCTATTGTTTACGGGGTACAGTTTGTCGGCGATTTTGCTTTATACCCATGCGGCAAATAATTTTGCGGACACTGCGCAGTCTATCGTCGCGCGTTGGCGCGAAGCGGGGCAATTGATTGGAATTTGCTTGTCCGCGATTGCCCCAACGCTTTTCACAGAGATAAGTCATGAACCCTACACTTTGTTCGGTGGATTTTTGATCAATGTAACGGTTGTTGCAATCCTGCTGATGCACAATATTTGGTCGGGTGAAACTGTGTCGACGTCGGAGAAATTCACGTTGGCGGTCCCTGACGCTCGGATCCGCCCCTATTTGATACTTGCCTTTGTGAACGCGATACCTGTGGCGATCACGTCCACCTTATTCCTGTTCTACGTCGAATACGCGATTGGATCTGTGACGGCGTCTGGACCTTTATTATTGCTCTTCTTTGGCGCAGCTGCTGTTTCGGTGCCAATTTGGACGGTCTTGGTGAAAAAATATGTGATTGAATGGGTGTTAGGGGTGGCAATGTTGGCGTCCCTTGCGGCGTTTGTGGTTACCTTTACACTCGGGGTCGGAGATATTGTTTCTTTCGCAATAATTTGTGGGGTCACAGGCGTTTTGACCGGTGCAGACTTGACCCTACTGCCAATGATATTTATCAAATTTTTACAGCGCAAGAATGTCCCGAGTGAGGAGGCCTTTGGTTATTGGTTGCTGTCCTCAAAGCTGGCTTTGGCGCTTGCCGTCGGGCTTGTTTTGCCAGGGCTAGAGGTCTCTGGATTTGATCCTGCATCCCCCACGCCTTTGGGTATCTATAATCTAAGTGTGGCATATGCCTTGGTGCCCAGTGCGCTGAAAATTTGCGCAATTTACGCGTTATGGCGCGTCACCATGCGTCAATCAGCCAGCGTACAGGGTTTAAGTCGATAAATCGTTTGCTGTTCCTCGCATGTCATCGGGGTGCAGGGCTCTTCTAAAACGGGCAATTCGATTGTTTCTATCAAAATCCAATTATCATACAGGTACACGTTATAGGTTGTTTTAATCGCGTCACTCTTATTTTTTGCTTTAAACCACAGGCTTTCTGCCCCGCGTTCCGCGATCGGTGTTTTGGGGTTGTTTTGACCCGCAAAACTGAACCCGCTATCAAATTGCAGTAAATCGTTGGTGGTATGGTGGTGAACTGTGATCTGTGGCTGTGTTCCAAACCCATTTGCCTGACAGATAAAAATCTCATCCTCTGCCATGGTGGATGAGGCAATCAGTATAAAAAGACCTGAGAATAGACGCATGATTTCCCCCCGTTTTCAAGGTATAGGTAGGGCGATGGGGCAGATTTCAAACGGATGAAAAACAACGTATTGCAGGCCCGTGCACACCAATATCAAGTGGTCCCAAAGCGCTATCGACACAAAGTGAAAAATATCCCGCCTCGGGCATGTAGACAACGCTGTAGGATCCATTCGATTGTGTCACGCGCCAACATTCCTTTTGGATGCCGCCGCTGAAATTCACGAACACCTTTTCCGATTGGATCCGCAAATCGAAGAAATCGGTGATTGTCGCATCGTCCACTTCACCCGAATTCTGCAGGTTCAGGCGTTCTGTTTCCAACAGCGCGTCTATGTGTTCAGGAATGTTCATGTGGATCAAAAAGTGGCCTCTGGACCAAAACTAAACTGACAGGCGTAAGATTCAATTGATATGTGCATTGACTCTGGGAAGCGAGTGTATATAAGCCGCGCATTCATTGGTGTTGGTGGCCCTCGCAAGAGGACGCCTGTCGTGCCCTCGGGTAAAAGGACAACGCCCTTCATAGTGGCCATTTGGCCTCGACCATAACGAAGGAGATCAGCGATGACAAAAAGAACCGCTGCCAAGTACAAAATCGACCGCCGCATGGGCGAAAACATCTGGGGTCGTCCAAAATCACCCGTCAACCGTCGTGAATACGGCCCAGGCCAGCACGGTCAAGCGCGTAAGGGCAAATTGTCCGACTTCGGTCTACAGCTTCGCGCCAAGCAGAAGTTGAAAGGTTACTACGGTGATTTGACTGAGAAACAATTCCGCCGCGTCTTCTCTGATGCGGACCGTATGAAGGGCGATACAGGTGAAAACCTAATCGGTCTACTAGAGCGCCGCTTGGACGCTGTTGTATATCGCGCCAAGTTCGTTCCAACTGTATTCGCGGCCCGTCAGTTCGTGAACCACGGCCACGTCACAGTGAACGGCAAGCGCGTGAACATCCCGTCATACCGTGTAAAAGAGGGTGACGTGATCGAAGTACGTGATCGTTCAAAGCAAATGACAGTATTGCTAGAAGCGGTACAATTGGCAGAGCGTGATGTTCCTGACTACATCGAAGCGGACCATGCAAAGATGACTGCAACATTCGTTCGCACACCGGGTCTTGGCGATGTGCCATATCCAGTGATGATGGAACCAAACCTCGTCATCGAATACTACGCTCAAAACTAAGAGTTTCAGTTTTCAGCAAAAGGCCGCGACGGGGAACCGTCGCGGCCTTTTTCGTTTTGCCTCTGGCATTGATAAAATTCGCCGCGTATGAAGATCACAACAATGGAGTTAAGCATGCCAAAGATTCAGCCCCAACCTGGGATTATGGACATCGAGTTTTATCAGGCCGGAAGTTCACACGCCACAGGTGCCGAAAATACGGTTAAGCTAAGTTCAAATGAAAATCCCTTTGGCCCGTCACCTGCCGCGATTGAGGCTTTGGGCAAAACTGCGCATATGTTGCACCGCTATCCGTCAACGGACCATTTGCCATTGCGCAAGGCGATTGCAGAAGCTTTTGATTTGTGGAGCGATAATATCATTTGCGGCGTGGGCAGCGATGAAATTATCAGTTTCCTTTGCTATTCCTATGCTGGACCGGGGGATGAGGTTATTCACACCGAACATGGATTTGCGATGTATCGCATTTCAACGCTGGCAGCGGGCGCAACACCTGTTGAAGTCCCAGAGCATCGTCGCATGACCGATGTGGATGCCATTTTGGCGGCCTGTAATGAACGTACCAAAATCGTCTTTATCGCCAATCCAAACAATCCTACAGGCACCATGATTGCCGAAGCAGAAGTAGGCCGTTTGGCTGAGGGCATTCCATCACACACCATTTTGGTTTTGGATGGGGCCTATGCGGAATATGTCGAAGGATATGATGGCGGTGCGCGTTTGGTGCATTCCTATGATAATGTTGTCATGACGCGCACCTTTTCCAAACTCTACGGACTTGGGGGTTTACGCGTTGGATGGGGCTATGGGCCCAAGCATATGATTGACACGCTAAACCGCATTCGCGGACCGTTTAACGTATCCCTTCCTGCACTTGCGGCCGCAGAGGCCGCTGTAAAGGATCAGGCCTATGCAGATAAGTGTCGGGATGAAAACACGCGTCTGCGTGCTTGGTTGGCAAATGCCTTGGCCGAACATGGGGTGGCCTCTGATACATCTATGACAAACTTCATTCTTGCGCGGTTTAACTCTCAGGAAGAAGCAGAGGCTTGTGATGATTATCTAAAATCACAAGGTCTGATTGTGCGCCGCGTTGGGGGATATAATTTGCCTGAATGCTTGCGCATTACTGTCGGAGATGAAGCATCTTGTCGCCGTGTTGCGCACGCGGTTGGGCAATTCAAAGGGCGGAAGAATGACTAAGGTATACGATCGCGTAGCCCTCGTTGGATTGGGGTTGATTGCCTCTTCTATGTACTGGGCAATTAAACGCGCGGGCCTCGCCGGTGAGGTCACCGGATTTGCCCGTTCTGCAGAAACACGCGATACGGCGCGCCGTATTGGGTTGTGTGACCGCGTGTGTGACACTGTTCAGGATGCGGTGCGTGATGCGGATTTGGTCGTCCTATGTGTCCCCGTTGGCGCAATGGGATCAGTTGCACAGGATATCGCGCCCGTTTTAAAATCTGGTGCAACAATCAGCGATGTGGGATCGGTTAAACGGTCCGTCATTGACGCCGTTGCCCCGCATTTGCCGGTAGATGTTCATTTCATTCCTGCACACCCATTGGCGGGTACCGAACATTCTGGACCCGAAAGTGGTTTTGCAACCTTGTTTGACAATCGCTGGTGTTTGTTGGTTCCGATGCCTGAAACAGATGCGGATGCAGTTCAGCGTTTACGTGATTTTTGGGTGGGGATCGGATCAAACGTCGATGAAATGGACCCTGATCACCACGATTTGGTGTTGGCCGTGACATCGCATACACCCCACTTAATTGCGTATACCATGGTCGGCGTTGCCGATGATCTAAGGCGGGTCACCGATAGCGAAGTGATCAAATATTCGGCGGCTGGGTTCCGTGATTTCACCCGCATTGCCGCCAGTGATCCGACAATGTGGCGGGACGTGTTTCTAACGAATAAGGATGCGACTCTAGAAATTCTTGGGCGGTTCACGGAAGAGCTGTTCGCGCTTCAGCGTGCCATCCGTACAGGGGATGGAGAGATGTTGCATGATTATTTCACCCACACGCGTTCCATCCGACGTGGCATTATTGAAGCGGGACAAGACACGGACGCACCAGATTTTGGGCGCGCGCAATTGGATAACAAAGAGTAAGTGACATGTTGCCAAATCAATTCCACGCAAACTCCATGTCCGAATTACTAAACTTGGATCAAATGCGTGAAATAAGCGGTTTGGAGTTCATGCAAGGGATTTTGGATGGGCGCTATCCATCACCACCGATTGGCAAAACGCTTGGATATTACCTGACCGAAGTTGCCGAGGGTCGTGTGGTATTTTCGGGTGCGCCAAGCTTTGATGCCTTCAACCCGATGGGGACCGTTCACGGTGGATGGTATGGAACCCTCTTGGACAGCGCTATGGCGTGTGCAGTGATGACAAAGGTTCCCAAAGGGTCAATTTACACAACACTTGAATACAAAGTGAATATTATCAAATCCATTCCGCAAAATCGCCAAATTCATGCAATTGGCGTGACAAACCATGTT
Source organism: Paracoccaceae bacterium (assembly GCA_018222665.1). GTDB lineage: Bacteria > Pseudomonadota > Alphaproteobacteria > Rhodobacterales > Rhodobacteraceae > HIMB11. The sequence continues at coordinate 1,364 of JAAEZW010000104.1, read as the reverse complement.
GGGCGTTCGACGGGTGTGGCCACTGCGGAAATCGTTGATGCGGAAACAAGAAAATTATACGCAACAGGCAGCACAACATGCATTGTGATGAAAATGTAAACTTTATGCGTGGATGAATTGTGAGTGTTCAGATCAATCTTTTCAAACTTGCGCTGGTCACATTTGTTGCAGTGTCATTGGTTGTTTTCGGTGATACGGCAGGCAAACTTCTGACGGCGCAGGGTGTGGCGCCGGGTCTGGTTGCATGGTCACGCTTTGCGCTGGCAGCTGTGCTGCTGTTCCCCTTTGTCAGGGTATGGATATCCGATTTTTTAATGCTGCGTGACTGGCGTGTGTTGTTGCGAGGCTGCTTCATCAGCGGTGGTATATTTTCAATCCTCACGGCGCTGAAAACAGAGCCCATTGCAAATGTATATGGTGCCTTTTTCATCGGACCCATTGTCTCATACGGGATCGCGTATTTGTTTATGGGCGAGGCAGTGTCGCGATCCAAAACATTACTATTATTGGTTGGGTTCATCGGTGTTTTGATGGTGGTTCAACCTGGTTTCGGCATGTCATCGGGCATTTTGTTCGCGTTGTTGGCGGGCTGTTGTTATGGTTCCTATCTGGCAACGACGCGTTTGGTGGCCGGGGCATTTACACCACCGCTTTTGCTTATCTCGCAACTGATGATCGGGTCCGTTGTCCTGTTGCCTGTTGGGATGTCTGAAACGCTATTAACTCTGAATGCCAAATCATATTTTTTAATTGGTCTAAGTGCGATTTTTTCAGCGGCTGGGAATTACTTGCTTGTCCTTGCCAATCGCTGGGCCGAAGCGACGTTAATCGCTCCGTTGGTTTATAGCCAATTGATTTCTGCAAGTATTGCAGGATTGGTTGTTTTTGGGGATTGGCCCGATGGGCTATCATTCGTCGGATTATCGCTCATCCTAGTTTCAGGCTTTGGTTCACTTATGCTGCAAAAGGCAAGATGATCAGACAATTTTCCCAGGTTCATAGCAAATTATGCACGTAATTTACGTGACGATCGGTGATTGTCTTGCCCACGGGTAGCTTACTGGCAAAGACAGAGCGGCCAAATTCATCAGATGCGATTGCCAGTTGTCCTCTTTTCAATTCTATCAACCCAAGTTTTTCAAGGTGCTTCAGCTTTCGGCTCAGTAGCTATCATATTCTGCATCTCAATATGACAAGTATGATAGGTATGACAGGCTTTGTACCAGCTTATCTTAAAGGCTGGGAACTGATGTGTTTAAATAACCCAAGGGAATGTTACATCACCTCATACCCTTTTGTGAATATGCGAAGAATGCTCCAATCATCATGACTATTGACGCAATTAGCAAACTCGCTCCGATATT
>JAAEZW010000103.1 GCA_018222665.1 Paracoccaceae bacterium | reverse complement strand
TTGGGTTCGCTGTTTCGGACACCTCAATTTCGATTTCTTGATTGTCCAATTCACCATCCAGCAATTTGCGACGGAACATTTCGCGCGTCGCATCACGCGCGTCAGGACCTGCGATCGCATCAATCACGCGATCTTGGGCCTGCTTCAATGCGTTTGCCTTTACGTCCTCCCGCATTTGGATGCGGGTGGAGTTTATGGCAGCGTCTACCAAATCCCTGATGATTTGTTCGACATCACGGCCAACATAGCCAACCTCGGTGAATTTTGTGGCCTCTACCTTAATGAATGGAGCATTCGCTAATTTTGCCAGCCGTCGGCTAATTTCGGTTTTCCCAACACCTGTTGGGCCGATCATCAAAATATTTTTAGGATACACCTCATCCTGCAGGTCCGCTGGCAATTGTTTGCGCCGCCAACGTGAACGCAACGCAACAGAAACGGCGCGTTTCGCATCATTTTGACCAATAATAAAACGGTCCAACTCGGACACGATTTCACGAGGCGTAAGATCAGTCATATTAAAGGCTTTCAACAGTAAGGTTGCCGTTTGTATAAACGCAAATTTCAGCGGCAATTGACATTGCTTTGGTTGCGATCGTGTGCGCATCCAGATCACTGTCCATCATAGCTCGCGCAGCCGCCAAGGCAAAGTTGCCGCCTGATCCAATTGCTGCGATGTCGTGCTCTGGTTCAAGTACATCACCTGCACCCGTAATAATCAGCAATAGATCGCCATCTGTCACGATCAACATCGCCTCAAGCTTTTGGAGGTATTTATCTGTGCGCCAATCTTTGGCAAGTTCAACCGATGCACGGGCGAGTTGTCCCGGACTGGCCTCTAACTTCGCCTCGAGGCGTTCAAGAAGTGTGAATGCATCCGCGGTTGATCCTGCAAAACCCGCGATGACGTCATGACCGCCTGGGGATAATTTCCGGACTTTTCGCGCCGACCCTTTGATAACGGTTTGTCCAAGGCTGACTTGTCCATCCCCTGCAATGACAACTTTGCCATCCTTCTTTACGCCGACAATCGTCGTGCCATGCCATCCGGGAAATTCTTTATTATCCAAGGAACACTCTTTAATCTTAATGGTCGGAATAAGAGGCCTTATTCAAAGCCTCTTAGCTTTTCTCATCTACAGCTCAGATATTTAGATTGAGTCTTCAATCCACTTTTGAAGGGCTGCTTTTGGCGCAGCTCCTGCACGATTTGAAATGACTTCACCATCTTTAAAAATGAATAGAGCTGGAATGCCGCGTACGCCCATTGACATGGCCGCATTTTGGTTTGCATCTACGTCCACTTTGGCAACTTTTACTTTGCCAGCCATTTCATCTGACAATTCCTCTAGGATGGGACCGATTTGTTTACATGGTCCGCACCATTCTGCCCAAAAATCAACGACGACTGGGACATCTGAATTACGAACTTCTTCATCAAAGGTCGCGTCTGTTACTGCAACTGTTGCCATCTGGCTTCTCCTAAACATTAATTAATCAAGAAGTATGCAAGCCGCGTTCAAACGTCAAGATTTGCAAAGGTTAGTTTTCGCATCCAATAGGATGCGCTGTGGAATTTCCATGAATTTTGACTTAGACGTCCATAAAATACCCGTTTTGACAGTGTAATTCGGATAAAGCTGTTTGATAGCGTGTTCGTAGATCAACATTTGGTTCAAAATCCCAATGGGGATTTGACTGACGGTTTCTGGGATTGCGCGGTTGGTTTTAAAATCGACAACAAAAACAGTTTCCTTTTGAACGATCAAGCGATCAATGATCCCATGAAAGCTACGCTCGGAATATTCTGGCAACACGGCGACAAAGGGGACTTCGGCAAAGGCATCTTTTTCAAAGATCCAACCTAGGTCAGGAGCGCCTAATACCTGTTTTGCACTCTCATAAGCGTGCAATGCAATGTCATCATCAATCGGCTGTTCCAATTTAACGCGCAGATTGTTCGCAATTTGTGGCCAATTTGCCGTCGGATGAACGGGCAGATTTTCAAGAAGTAGATGAACATAGGAACCGTAATTTTTGGCGGTTTCGCTATCCCAATTAATATCACTGGGCAGAGCCTTTGACCCTGGTAGTTCTGAGGGCGAAATGAGAACCAAACGCTCTTCTTGATTTGCTGGACTATTCTGTGACCATGTTGGTAATTCGACGTGGCTCTTTGCGGTCTTTTCGACGTTGGCGTTTTTCAGCACCGGCCAATTACCATACTCAAGACGCCTGCCGTTACCTACAGGCGTTGTTAACCGCACTCCACCAGCAGCCTCAATGCCTTCGGTGATTTGTGAATGCCAACATTCAGAGGCATTTTGTACTTTGCCAGCCCCGGCAACGATTAACCATTTTTCTGCTCGCGTCATTGCGACATATAACAATCGATTGCGTTCTTCTTTTTCTTTTTCAAAGCATAGATCGTAAAGCTCTGCTATCGCGGCAGGGCGATCATTTTTGGTTCCACTCCACACAACAAAATCATCAGCATCAAAAAAATGCCCACGTACGTCGGCGCGCCGATCAACCGTATCAGGTAAAATGACGATGGGAGCCTCAAGCCCTTTTGACCCATGAACTGTCATCACGCGAACTTGGTTCTGTGCATTGTCCATTTGGCGCTTAATCTCGATGTCTTTGTCGCGGACCCATGCGATAAAGCCGACCAGACTGGGCACTTCGACGGCCTCATATTCCAGTGCGATCGACAAAAGTGAATCAATACCGTCTTTGGCCTCGGGTCCCAGGCGTGACAAAAACCTTACTCGTCCCTTATGTTTTGTCAGAATTCGTTCAAGAATATCGAAAGGGCGCAACAAGTCGGTCTTGTTGCGCAAATCTTCTAAGACCGATAGCTCATTCTGATATTCCTCGCGATTGGCGCGCATTGCCTCAAACAGGTGCTTGCCGCCTCGGTCATGCGCAAGTGTGAATAATCTTTGCTCATCCCATCCAAACAAAGGTGACTTAAGTATCGTTGCCAAAGCAAGGCTATCTTCAGGAAGAGCTAAAAATTCAAGAATGGCGAGCAAATCTTTAACAGCCAATTCAGATAGCAATCGCAGCCGATCGGCACCCGCAATCGGGATATTCAGATTTTTGCAGGCTCTGATGATTTCGTGAAATAGATCCTTACGGTTTTGAACAAGGATAAGGAAATCTCTTGGTTCGATTTTACGTCCAGTCCATCCGCCGTCGATCAATTGGTCAGGCAGCACAGTTTCAGAGTTTAACAATTTGGAAATTTCGTGTGCGATCGACTGTGCCAAGTGTCCTGTTTCACTGGAACGACCCATAATATCAACGGGGTCTTCCCAATTACCTTCATCTTCGGGCGCGCTTGGCGGAATAACGGGCCAAAGGTCGACCCGGCCAGGCAAGGTGGTATGAAATGCTTTGTGTGTTGTCTGTTCGGTAAACCCAGCTTTGGAGGCTTGTGCAAATACATGATCCACACATTGTAGGATTGCAGGTGAAGATCGAAACGAATATTCCAAGGCTGTTGATTGAAACGCCTGTTGGGATGCGTTTAATTTTGTTGCAAATTCTTCTCTCATACGGTCGAATTCGCGCGGATCAGCCCCCTGAAACGAATAGATCGACTGTTTTTTGTCGCCAACTACGAAAATGGTCCGATTGATGTCGCGAGCACCGCTTCCGCTTGTGAATTCTTCCGCTAGTTTTTCAATGACGGCCCATTGGGTCGGGCTTGTATCTTGAGCTTCGTCAACCAAGATATGGTCAATCCCGCCGTCCAGCCGAAATAGAACCCATTGGGCAACGGCAGATATTGAAAGCAGGTCTCTAGTTTTCAGGATCAAATCTTCGAAATCCAACCAACCGCGTTGTTGTTTTTCCTTTTCATAAAGTTCGACAAAGCGACATCCAAATTTTGACAAAGTGACGCTTGCATTTAATGATTTGATGGCATTCTTCTCATGCTTGAATTCATGAATGCGCTGCATGAACGCGTTCAATTCATTGTTATATGGGGCCAACTCCCCTTCGCGCAGAGCTTTGGTGCCGATTTTGTCTATCTTTGGTTCAAATGGGGGCTCCGCTTTAAGAAACACGGTTTCTAATAAAGCAAAGTTCTCGACTGATAGTGCCGTACACAATAGCATTTTTTCGGATAATTTTGCGGCTGATGCACCGCCTGCTTGCAAAATGGGGACTAGTTTCTTCACAAGTTCCAAATCAGCATCATTGAATGATGACAGGAACAGTTGTTCAATGGATGTATCTTGTGGAGCACCAAGAAAGCTTGCGATCTGCGTGCTGGATGCCCTGTTGCTGAAGTGTGATTTTTTTGCGATAATCTCGGTTAGCAGAGTGTCAAATGATGCTTCACTCACCAATCGGTTCATGTTGTTGAAAAGGACGCGGTCCATTTGGTTTTCACACATCTTATTCAGAACAAGTTTAGCTATTTCGTCTCTTGTTAACTCGTCAATTTCTGTGAAATCGGGCGTAACTCCCGCCTCGAGTGGAAAACGTCTCAATAGTGATGAGCAAAACGAATGAATGGTTTGAATTTTCAGCCCACCTGGCGCTTCAATCGCACGCGCAAACAGGGTTCTAGCATGTGCAAGATCGGTTTCTGAATGCGGTTTTTGATCTGTAATTTCGCTTAGGGCGTGACGTAAGTCGTCGTTATTCAACATTGCCCATTCGCCCAAACGCTTGAACAATCGGTTCTGCATCTCGGTGGCCGCAGCCTTGGTGTAGGTCAAACATAGAATATGCTCGGGTGCGACATCCTCTAGGAGCAATCTCGCAACGCGATCTGTTAATACCCGTGTTTTTCCGGACCCTGCATTGGCCGATAACCAGGTAGAGGTTTCGGGTCGTGCCGCATTCAATTGTGCTCTGCTGGCTTCGTTCAATGCAATCGCTCCTTCTTTGAAGGGTGCGATAAATCCCATTCCCCGTAACGTGATAGGTGATCATAATCTGAAAAATCGTCAGACTTGAACAATGCACGACGTGCAGTAAAACCCTGATCTGGATCCTGATAACGTTCAATCAGTTGACGCAGTTTGCGATATGCTTCTTCAACACTTTCCTTTTCGAATGGCGCGTTCACGATCTTGGCGGGATTTCCCAAGCCTACGAATGCAGCATTAAACACTTTATTAGGCTCTATTTTTTCGAAACCAGATTGTTCTGCCACCAGTGCAAGAAGGTACAATTGTTTGTCAAAAAATAGTTGTTGTTTTTCGGTCGGTGCGACGCCAGTTTTGTAATCATATATTATGAATGATCCGTCTGAACGCCGATCAACACGATCCGCGATTGCACGAATTGTGAAGTTTAAATCGGGCATCTCCAATCGACCAGACGCCTCAAAGCCGATTGGTTCTGCATTTTTGCGGCGTCCTACCTCACCATCTATCAGCCAATCCATTACTTGATCCAATCGATTACGCCAAAATACTTGGGTTGATGGCCAGGGAACCGAGTTATGAAGAGCGTCTTCCAATATTTCCGTAAATTTTTCCCGACGCCACTCAGTTGAAATATTGGGCCATTCGCGAAAGTAATTTTCCAATACTTTGTGAACGATTGTTCCACGCATTCGCGCATCTGGCGTTGCATTTAATGGATTTAGTCGACGCAACTGCAGGATATGTTTTGCGTAAATCGAATATGGATCACGAATTAGAGTACGAACATCGGTCACGGCCAAGGATTTTGGTCGTGCGCTAATTGGAGTGCAGGGTGCAGGACGCAAAGCCGGCTTAATAGAACCCCCGTAATACGCATTATCTATTTTTTCTGTGAATTCCAACCAAAATGCGCCGCGTTTCCTCATGTGGTCCAATGCGACAGGACCATCTTGTTCGGGCAAACCGTTTAGTAGGTTCATTAAACGGTTAATCCATCGGGACGGAACCGTTTCGGCATCGTTCGATCGAATGGAACGTGTAATCCATACGTTTTTTTGACATACCAACTGTTGGTAATCATGTGCAGAGAGACCAATTTTTCGCTCTGGCACACGCAGACCTGCGTCTTTTCGCATTTGCCGATTTAACCATGGATCGCTGTCACCTGTTTCAGGCCAGGTTCCCTCGTTCAGTCCCGCAAGGATATAGAGATTAGCACCCTGAACACGTGCCTCTAAGGTCCCCCAAATTAAAACCCGAGGATGAGCTTCATTTGTTTCGCGCAGTGAATCCTTGGCTAGTAGTCCCTTAAAAATGCCTACATAGTCTCTGGTTCCGCATTCCAACGCTGTTTCGCTTGCCTCATTTAACCGATCAATGATTAGACGGATGGGTTGGGTGGATGGCCCCTGCCAAAGACGACTTTCTTCACCACTGGTGTAAGCACTCCCGTTTGCGATTTTTTCACTTAGCTCAACGTGTGTTTGCAGCCATGTATCGAAATTTTGTTCAATTTCTTTTATGGGGTTTATAAAACAGTCGGAAAACCACTCACACCAATGTTCCACCAAATCACTTGATTGTTTTTCTGCCCACTGTGTTAACACATCTGGTGTCAGTGAGACGATGCCATCTCTTCGAAGATATAGTTCAAGCTCTCGGGTTAGACGCAGATGTTCACCGCGGGTTTCATCATCGTTGTGACAAAACGGATGTTGGAGAA
>JAAEZW010000102.1 GCA_018222665.1 Paracoccaceae bacterium | reverse complement strand
ATGGAGGGATCATCAACCCCAAGGTCGCAGCACCCGCCAATGTGCCAATGATCATGTGCTCTGGATAACCACGCGCACGCAATTCAGGGATCGACATTTTCCCCACCATGTTCAACGTGGCCGCCGACGATCCGGATACCGCCGCGAAAATCGTGCATCCCGCAATATTTGTATGCAGCAATCCACCTGGTAAAAAACGCATCCACGGCGCAAGGCCGCGAAACATATCTTCGGACAAGCGCGTTCGATACAGAATTTCACCCATCCAGATGAACAGGGGAAGTGCGGTTAATGTCCAACTGCTGGCCCCTGTCCATATGGTAGTGATCATCGCATCCCCTGCTGGGCGTGATGTAAAGAGTTCCATCCCAACCCATGCGACCCCCATCAACGCCAATCCCACCCAAACGGAGCTGCCTAGAAGTGCGAAAAGAACGAATAAAAAAACAATGATCGCGTAAACTTCGGTCATTCCACTTCCTCTCGTACAATTTGTGTCTGTCCAAAAATCAACAAACGGTACAAATAATCCCAGAGCGCAACGGCCAATAAAATCGTCCCAAACGACATGGCCAATTGCGGCAACCATACGGGAGTGAACACCATTTTACCCGATGTTTTCGCCCATGTGTCGGCCCAATCCCACGGCCATTGCCCCATCATCGTGAAAATCGACAAAACCCACTCTGGAACACGGTCCAAGCCTTGAGTGCGATCATTCAGCATTTCTGAGAAATAATTTGTTTTGACGGCATAACGAGCAAAATATGTTGCCGTAATCGCCGAAAGCAGCATGGCAAGCGCATCCAGCCAAAATTTCATGAAATCATTCATATTCAGGAAAATCGAAACGCGAATGTGAGATCCGCGTGTGAGAGCATAAGCCATCGCAAAAAACGATGTACAGGCCATGGCATACCCAGCAAATTCTGTTCCGCCCGGAAAAATCATGTTCGTCCAGCGGGCCACCATTTGTCCAACTATCAGCAATAGAATAATCACCATGAACATCGCGGCAAATACGCCACTAATAACATAAACCCGATCCAAGACGTTCCAAATTGGTCGCAAAATGCTTTGCGCAAGCTGTCGCGATACCAGACAAAAAACCGCTATCAACGTTGGAAAAATAAAAAGCCAAACCCACAATGGCAGGCCGATATAGATTGGCCAGTCGTTCATGACCTACCTCCCAAAATAGCCCTGCCAAGACGGCAGGGCTTTTCTTGTTTTGATTAGTTCGCTTTATAGGCGTCGATGATCGCTTGACCATCTGCGCCGGTATCTGCCAGCCATGAAGCTGTCATTTTCGCTCCAATCGCTTGCAATTCTGCAAGGAATTCTGGACCAGCATCTTCAACCGACATGCCGTTTGCGGATAATTGCTCAAAATACCAATTTGCCAAATCCGCTGATTTTGCAGCACAAGCCGCTGCTGTTTCATCTGCTGCTTTTTGCAATGCTGCTTTGGTGTCACCACTTAGTCCTTCCCAAACACCTTTGTTCACCATGACATAGTTGCGTGGTAGCCAGGCGTTCACTTTATAGTAGTGCGTTAGATGTTCCCAAACTTTGCGGTCATATCCAGTTGAACCAGAAGAAATAAAGGCTTCAGCAACACCTGTCGCCAATGCTTGGGATAGTTCTGCAGCTTCTACTTGCACTGGAACCATACCTAACTCTTCTGCAAATGTTGCTGTTGCCGAATTATAGGAACGGAATTTGACCCCTTGGGTATCTTTAGACGACGCAACGGCCTTGTTGAAATAGAATCCCTGCCCTGGCCATGGACATGTGTAAAGCGCGACCAAATTCAAATCGGACAATTGTGCGTTTACTTTATCTTTAGCCGCGGCCCATAACTTATCATTTTCCTCATATGTTGTTGCTAGGAACGGGACGTTATCCCATCCAAGTAAGGGGGCTTCATTCGCGTGTGCGGACATGAATCGTTCGCCAATCGGGGCCTGACCCGTTTGAATGGCGCGCTTAATCTCGCCTCCTTTAAACAGTGAACCGCCTGGATGGACCGTAATGTCAATGCCACCATTGGTGTATTCACGCACTTTATCTGCAAACACGACCCCCATTTCCGAATGGAAATTCGTGGCGGCATAGGCCATGGGCATATCCCATTTTTCTGCACTCGCAGTTTGTGCAGATACGGCAAGAGCTGCGATGCCCATCGCCAGTGTTGTCATTTTCTTTAGTGCTTTCATTTCAATCTCCCTGATTTTTTGCACGTTTCTTGGTTATGTAAATCGCCGTGGTTCGAACGGGCGCAAATCGGCGTTTGCTGATTTCCCTGCAATCATATCGGCCACCATGCGACCTGTTTTCGGACCGCCAGTCAGACCAATGTGATGATGTCCAAAGGCCGTATAAATGCCCGAATTTTTCACCTGCCCCAACAGTGGCAGACTGTCTGTCGGCGCGGGGCGAAAGCCCAGCCATTCCTCATCACTTTCGTATTCGAACTTCGGAAATATCTCTTTTACTTTTTTGCGCAGCAATTGCAGCGGCGCCTTGGATTTTTCGGGGCTTAGGCCACCAAATTCAACAACCCCCGCACAGCGCACGCCTTGGTTCATGGCAGTTGCAACAAATTTGCCTGCCGCCAACATCATGGGATTGCGCGGTTTTTGCGTCGGGTTTTTAAACACAATATGATAGCCCCGCTCCGCCTCAAGTGGGACCTTCAAACCCAGTTTTTCAATTAAAGGTCGTGACCAAATTCCGCTGGACACCACTGCACGGTCACAATGAAAACGCCCTGCTGTGGTGTCGACCGCTGTAATCATTTCATTTTCGATGGTGAAATCCATCACCTCTGCCTGTACAAATGTTCCTCCCATGTCGGTCAAAACTTTGACCAACTCTTGAACATATTGGGCAGGATTCAAGATGAACCCATGGTTTTTCAAAACAGCGAGGAGTTTTGTATTGGATCCCAGAATAGGTTCCTCTTCTTTAACGGCATCCCCTTCGATTATATCGGGGACAAATCCCGCCTCAGCCCGCAATTGCCACGTAAACTTGTCATTTTCAAAGGCCTGACGATCGGCATAGGCAAAACTATAATTACTTTCACAGACCCATTGGGCCGCCGATGTCCCCCCACTCAGCGCCTGATGTTGTTCTAGGCTATCACCAACAATTTGGGTCAATCCCTGACTGATGCGGCGCGTATCATCGGTATTCGCATGTGAAAGATACTGAACCAACCAAGGCACCAATTTCGGCAAATAGCGCCAGCGCAAAAACAACGGAAAATTGGGGTCACGCAACATTTTTGGTGCGTTTTTCACCAAGCCTGGGCCGGTCACAGGGACAACTGAACAACTGGCTAAAATGCACCCATTACCGTAAGACGCGCCCATTCCAGGCGTACCCTTATCGATCAGTGTCACATCAAAACCTGCGCGGCGCAACCAAAGGCCCGTAGAAACCCCGATAATGCCAGCGCCAATGACAACCACATGCGTCATAACCGTCTCCAACTCTCAGAGATTAGGTTGACACCAAAAAAATATCATTTCAATTATTATATTCTCGATTAAACATCATTTTATGTGATACTTATGAAACTACGGTTCCGACAATTACAGGCGTTCCACGCAATCATCCAAACTGGCACATTTGTGGGGGCAGCGGAAATATTGGGCATTTCACAGCCCGGTGTGTCCAATCTTATTTCACAGTTGGAACGACAAACCGGACTGAAATTGTTTGAGCGTATGCATGGACGCCTTACTGCCACGCCAGAGTCCGCAATAATTTATCGTAATGTGGATGCGATCGTGCGCGGATTACAACAGGTCACGCAAACCGTTGTGGATTTGCAAAACAAACAGACGGGCAATTTGCAAATTGCCTCTCAACACTCAATGTCATTTGGTGTGATGCCACGCATCATCGGTGATTTCAAAAAAATCTATCCTGACATCAGTATTTCGTTTCAATCCCAATACAGTGCAAAAATTCAAGAATGGGTAGAAGCGGGCATTTTCGAAATTGGGATTTGTGAGCTGCCAAAGCTGTATGACACGCTGACCTATTATCCCATCCAAATCCCAACTAAGATAGTAATGCACTACGGAAATCCGTTAGCGAAACATCAGATTTTAACACCTGCGTTGTTGCAGAATGAAAATTTTATCCTAATGGGTCCGGATCACACGACGCAGAGACAATTGTTTCAGGCCTTTGAACAGGAAGAAGTGAAATTGAAATCCTCGATTAACTCTCACTTATTCAAAAACCTACTATCATTTGTAAAAGAGGATATGGGCGTGGCTTTGGTGGATGATTTCGCCATAGAAAATGATTTCGACCCCCGATTTATCAGCCGTGATTTTACACCAAAAATCTACACAGACATGGCTATAATCACTTCAAATACACGGCCACTTTCACAACTTGCGAACGAATTCCTGCAGCTGCTTCAGCAAAAATTAGCATGTTACTCTCCAGAACCTGAAACCAAAGTTCCCGATTCTGCACAAAGCAAGCTTTATAAAGACTAAGTTGAACGCTTACACTTTGTGAAAAGGTATTTTTGAAACAGACACTAGCCCTTTGTCCAACAGCTAAAAATTAATCTATTCGGTTTTGTAGAGCCAACGCATAAATATTGGCGTTAGGTACATTGGCAATTGATAACAACCGAGGAATATGAGAAATTCATTGCTGTTTGAAACAGTAACAGCGACTATAAAGATTGCCAAATTTCTATTTCCAGCAACAATTGCCGTGGATATGTTTTGCGAGTTAGCGCCGGTTGTTCGAAATAAAATATACGTGATTATTTGCAGACCATAATTAAGGCCGAATGCAAGAACTAACCAATTAAGTAACTTTTGGGGATTTTCGTTAAGCGTTGGAACGATAGCACTCATTAACCCAACAACTATTACTGCCAGTAAAAGCGTAGAAACACCGTCTAAAGCCATTTTTTGGTCAGAATTTACCTGAGGTATTAGAACCGCTCTGATAATAAACCCAATCGCAATCGCCAAACCCATAGTTACGGTGAGTTCAATGGATAACCAAATTACATCGTACAGCGAACCAGCAGCAGGTAAGAACCATAGGACAGGAATTATAGTAATAGGTAGGCAACATGTTCCAATGACCAAAACTCGAAAAGTAGGTTCAGGCTGGTATCCGAGCATTATCGCAAAATTTGGCGCTCCAGTTATTGAAGGTGCAGCCAATACCAAAGTAATCACCATTGCAACAGCGGTATTACCTAATCCAAAAGCTATTAACATAGCTACAACAGTCAGGGGGAAAATGACTTGAAAAGTAAAGACTATTAACAGAGTTTCTTTTATGTGATCCACTGCGTCTTTCACGGCTGTAAATCCAATTCGAAGGGACGTGAAACCGAGTAACAGCATTACCAATTCGCTTAACCACGGGCGCATTGCCAAAGCAATATCTGGCAGCAACATTCCCGCGATCAAACCAAGCACTAAAACGAACCGACCGTATTCAGCGATAAATTTAAAACTAGCAATCAAATGGACACTCAAATCTATAAATTTCGTTAAAGTTATCACAACAGTGCAATTGTTTCTACGTAAAGCAAAGACCATAAAATACATAGTTCATTGCAAACAACTGTGTTCTTTCACTAGGTTGTAAGCACAGTGTCGAACCTCGGAATCCTATCAGACAAATACGTGAAAAAGTGTGTGTTTGGTGTGTTTTTGAATCTCACACGCATAGCGTTAGTGCGCAAAAATTAAGTCATTGTTATTGTTTTGGAAAGTGGTGCCCGGAGGAACAACCATACTTTTCTAAAACATCATATAATTATAGATAGTTAGAAGATTCTAACAATATGGGAGTGGTCCTAAAATCGGTCCATATCTTCAAAAATCAAATTGCATCATTGTAGGTTTGGGAGAAATAGCAAATCTAATTTTCTACCAGTATTTCATCTGCATATCAGAAATCACTATTTCACTGTATTTTACCCCTATTGGAGATACATCTCGGGGTCTCTGATCAGAAACCGAATACATCTTTTAGGCTGCCCAAATCCGGGGACGACCGACAGTTGTACTTTCAATAAGTTCAACGATTGACTTCGCATCTATGCCGAAGGTTCTGTAAAGATCACAGACTTGACCCGATTTTCCAAAATCATCCACACCTAGCGAAAAGGTTTGATTGCCATTCACGCCACCCAACCAAGATAAAGTTGCAGGATGGCCGTCTAATACGGTATAAAATTTGATGTGGTTTTGTAAACCTTCCAACAGTAATTCAATATGGGCTTTCGCGTCACTATTTCCGTGTTTTCTTGCATTGATTGCTGAGCGCCAATCTCTATGCAAGCGGTCTGCAGATGTAACGGCCATAACTCCGATATCTCGCCTGTATTCCGATAAATAGCCCACTGCTTGCAGAACCTCAGGAACGATAACACCTTGGTATACAATAACTATTTCACAATTTGGCCCAGGTTTTCTCAACCAATAACCACCGTTTACAACATCATTTTTAAACAAGCTAGTTTCTCTTTTCCCTACCTGTTCAATTGGTAATGTACTAAGTCGTAAATAAACAGACCCACCATCTTCGCAGTTTTGTTCAAAATTATTTTTACTTTCGCTGGTATCATTACCTGTATTGGCTTGCATATAATC
>JAAEZW010000101.1 GCA_018222665.1 Paracoccaceae bacterium | reverse complement strand
CGCAGCCTTTGTTGTGGACGGTGGGATTTATCGGCATGATTTCGTGGCCCAAACTGTGGTTGAGGCCCTGATTCACGTTGATCTTGAAACAGGAGTACCTGTACTGTCTGTTTCGCTAACACCGCATCATTTCCAAGAGACCGAGTTTCACACAAAAACGTTTGAAGATCACTTCGTGAAAAAAGAGGCCGAGGTAGCGGCGGCCGCCGATCAAATCGTGCGTTTGCGGCGTGAAATACATGCGTGACATTATTGGCAAGCCGACCTCGGGTGGCGCGAATAGCGCCTCTCATGTTGCCGAAGGCAAACCTACTGGTTGACGGGGAGGTCGGCGCTTGCCAATCTGACGATTGGCTGGGTGTAAAGAACTGCGACAATGGACGTTAAAAAATACCACGCACATCATAATCGGCCTTATCCTCGCATTCGTCCTCCTTGCGATTTTCAGAAATCGCAAAACCCGCATATGCCGTTGGCGGCGCGATCGTTCAGGGGATAATCACGCAGGGGTCATGTTCAAATACATGATGTGCGGCGCAGAAACACGCGCACCATCCGAAACGCCGCCTAACTTCTGTATGAAGGCCAACCAATCACCCAAATAAAAAGCGCGGTCACCCGAAGGAGGACTGCGCTGGTCGGATCACGCAAGTGATCCGAAATACTTTAGATTGTGCGTTCCACCATCATCTTTTTGATTTCGGCAATCGCCTTGGCGGGGTTCAATCCCTTGGGGCAGGTTTTCGCACAGTTCATGATTGTGTGGCAGCGGTACAATTTAAACGGATCTTCCAATTCGTCCAAACGTTCGCCCGTGGCTTCATCGCGGCTATCGATGATCCAGCGATAGGCATGCAATAGTGCTGCTGGGCCCAGATAGCGATCGCCGTTCCACCAATAGGATGGGCAGGACGTTGAGCAAGACGCGCACATCACACATTCATATAGTCCATCAAGTTTTTTGCGGTCCTCAATTGACTGTTTCCATTCCTTTGCAGGACGGTTTGTTTTTGTTTCCAACCACGGCATGATTGATGCGTGTTGTGCGTAGAAATGCGTCAAATCGGGGATCAAATCCTTGACCACAGGCATGTGTGGCAAAGGATAGATTTTCACATCGCCCTTAATTTCATCCATACCATAGATACAGGCCAATGTGTTGATCCCATCGATGTTCATCGCACACGATCCACAAATCCCCTCGCGACAAGACCGGCGGAACGTCAGGGTTGGATCAATTTCGTTTTTGATCTTAATCAACGCATCCAAAACCATCGGGCCACAGGTATCCATGTCCACGAAATAGGTATCAACGCGTGGGTTTTCACCATCATCTGGCGTCCAGCGATAGATATCAAATTTGCGCAAATTGGTTGCGCCTTCTGGCTTAGACCATGTTTTTCCACGTTTCACACGCGAATTTTTGGGCAGTGCAAATTGAACCATAATGTAGTTCCTTTCTATGCCTTAGCTGGCGTTAAAATCGGTCTGGACAAGTCATAATTGCGATTGCAGTGACATTAGAACGTGCGAACCTTTGGCGCGATCTTTTCAAGCGAAATACCGCCCTGACCTTCTGTGGTCAGCGGATCAACAATCACTGGACGATAGCTAAGATCGACATCTTTGCCTTCGACTTTCGCGATTGTGTGCACACGCCAATTGTCATCATCACGCTCCGTGAAATCCTCATGCGCATGGGCGCCACGGCTTTCTTTGCGTGCTTCGGCCCCCGCGATTGTGGCAAGCGCGTTTGGCATTAAGTTTGTCAATTCCAATGTTTCCATCAGATCACTGTTCCAAACCAGCGACCGATCTGTCACTTGGATATCATCCATTTTCGTTGCGATCGCCGTCATTTTTTCAACGCCTTGCGCCAATGTTTCAGATGTACGGAACACCGCCGCGTCCTCTTGCATGGTGCGCTGCATTTCCAAACGCAAATCTGCTGTTGGCAATGCGCCCTTGGAATGACGCAATCCATCAAAACGATCAAAGGCCTGATCAACAGAGGCTTGATTCAACACAGGGTTTGCAGCATTTGCATCCACGATCTGACCTGCGCGGATCGCCGCGGCGCGTCCAAAGACAACCAAGTCAATCAATGAGTTTGACCCCTAACGGTTTGCACCGTGAACCGAGGCGCAGCCCGCTTCACCCACAGCCATAAGGCCAGGTACGATTGCATTTGGATCTTCGGCAGATGGGTTTAAAACCTCACCCCAATAGTTTGTTGGAACGCCGCCCATGTTATAGTGAACAGTTGGCAGAACCGGGATCGGTTCTTTGGTCACATCAACACCTGCGAAAATTTTCGCGCTTTCTGAAATACCAGGCAGACGTTCTGCCAAGGCATCCGCTGGTAAGTGGCTTAGGTTTAGATGGATGTGGTCGCCACCCGCACCGACACCGCGGCCTTCACGAATTTCCATTGTCATACAGCGTGATACATAATCACGCGGCGCAAGGTCTTTGTAGTGGGGTGCGTAGCGTTCCATGAAACGCTCGCCTTCTGAGTTGGTCAGGTATCCGCCTTCCCCGCGTGCACCTTCTGTAATCAAACAGCCAGACCCATAGATGCCTGTTGGGTGGAACTGAACAAATTCCATATCCTGCAATGGCAGACCCGCGCGGGCAACCATGCCGCCGCCGTCCCCAGTACAGGTATGTGCAGATGTCGCGCTGAAATAGGCACGGCCATATCCGCCAGTCGCCAAAACAACCATTTTCGCATTAAAGACGTGGAATGTCCCATCGTCCAATTTCCAACATACAACACCCTGGCATTGGCCATCGTCTGACATGATCAGATCAATCGCGAAATATTCGATGTAAAATTCTGCGTTGTTTTTCAGGGACTGACCATAAAGCGTGTGCAAAATCGCGTGGCCTGTACGGTCCGCAGCGGCACAGGTTCGTTGAACGGGAGGGCCTTCGCCAAATTCTGTGGTGTGACCACCAAACGGGCGTTGGTAAATTTTACCCTCTTCCGTACGGCTGAAAGGAACGCCGTAATGTTCCAATTCATAAACCGCCTTGGGCGCTTCACGGGCAAGGTATTCCATTGCATCCGTGTCACCCAACCAATCTGATCCCTTGACGGTGTCATACATGTGCCACTGCCAATGGTCAGGACCCATGTTGGATAGTGACGCCGCAATGCCGCCCTGCGCCGCCACAGTGTGTGAACGGGTTGGGAAAACCTTGGTCACACAGGCAGTGCGCAAACCCTGCTCTGCCATGCCCAATGTTGCGCGCAAACCAGCACCGCCAGCGCCCACAACAACAACGTCATATTCATGTGTTTCGTATGTATATTCTGTCATCTGCTTCGCCTCTTAGAGTGCCAGTTTTGCAATTGCGAACAAACCCATGGCCATTAGACCGTATGAAATGCACTTGATTAAGATGATGGTGATTTTTTGTGCGAACCCGTGCACATAATCTTCGATCAATACTTGCGCACCGGATTGGAAATGTTCAAACCCAACGATCAGTGTCAGCGCGGCGATCAATGCGGGGAGCGGATGGGCGAAATATGCGGTCACGGTGGCATAGTCTTCGCCAACGATTGTGCCAAAGGTAAAGACGAACACTGGAATCAGGATAAGAAGTGCAAAGGAGCTGACTTTCATCGCCCAAAAATGCGCTGTCCCTGACTTTGCACTGCCCATGCCAATTGCGCGTTTGCGGTCTGTTAAGTAACGCATCACAACCCCCTTACAACACTGCGACGGTGATCGCGGTTAACACAAAGGATCCGACAACGACGGTCCAACCCAGTTTCTCTGCGGTCGGGATGTCCAGTGCCACAGCGTTGTCCCAAATCAAATGGCGTACACCACCCAACGTGTGATACCAAAGCGCCCAGATCGACCCAAGCATAACAAGCTTCCCAAACCAGCTGGTCATAACCGCATCCGCCATCGAAAAATACTCGGCCGACGTGGCAGCCGCGAACAACCACCAAACGATCAAAATTCCTGCGACAATCAGAGCGTTGCCTGTGATACGCACCAAAATTGAACTGATCGAAGTCAATTGCGGGCGATAAATCATTAAATGAGGGGACAGCGGTCGATTGCCGCGGTTCACATCAGCCATCTTATTCAGCCTTTCGGTTGGTGCGCGTCGTTCATGCGCGAAATTATATTCGACGTCTTAACGGATAATTAAGACAAAACCAGTCCCCAGCATAGGTTTGGCAGAGGTTTTTTTAAACTTTTTTACAATTTGTGATCACGGCATAATATTGCGTGATCACAAATTATCAAATTGCTGCCTTAAATGCGCATCAAACTCGGTGCAAATCGTGATCGATGCCTCCGGCGGGTCGTAATAGGCGTTTGCTCCTCCGCATTTTTCGATCGTGACGCCGACATCGGATGGAAACCCAAAAATAATGTTAAAGCTTTCAATTTCTTGGCGAATTATAGGATACATGGTACAATTTGATGGACCCGTTAAACGCAACTTGCCTGTGCCATCCTCCATATCTTGTAAAACGCTACCCCAGCTGTCGATGGCAAGTTCATATTCCTCTGAGCAACTGATCGCACGCTCTTCTGGAAGTCCCAGTTCTTGGGCCAGCTCCTCCCGCAGATCGGGATTAGAGCCTTAAAAAAATACAAACCAAATTGTAATAACGCATTCTTCTGGCCCGTGCACATCCCAAAATGCAAGTGTATTTTCTTGGGCCTCTGCATGAAATCCAAATGCGGCGTCATAGGCGATGATATCGGCACTTTCTGGTTCAAATATTTCATCAATAAGCAATAGTGAAAACACATCTGCGGCATCTTCTTCTTGGCCAAAGATAGGAACCTGCATGGTATCAATCAATGCATTGCCAAGTTAATGATAAAAAACAGAAATCAGGTTTGATGTCACAAAACCGTCTTCTTCACTCGCGCCTGCAAAATTTGCGAATACCAGCGCTGCGCAGGTTCCTATGCCCCCAAAAATAAACCGCATAGATGCACCCCTTTTACCATTGGCGATAAGGATACAGAACAGGTCACGAAGGGGTCAATTTAGATCCGTGCAATCAAACGGGACACACGGCCCAGTAATCCAGATCAAGCAGCACATCGGAATTGTATTTACCGTCTTCGCCGCGCAACTCTTTGGGATGTGCACCCTTGGTCGCAACCAAGCGCAAGCGCAATAAACCCACGCCGGGGTGATCCGTTTCGGCCCGATCCAAAACTTCGGACCATGCTTTGACCGTATCGCCCGCGAAACATGGGTTTGCATGGGCACCGCCATTCAGGCCAACAATCATCTGTGCGTTGGCCAAGCCATTAAAGGACAGCGTGCGCGCCATTGAAATTACGTGCCCCCCATAAATCAGGCGCTGGCCGTCGGGACGGAAAGTCGCATCAAAATGCACCTTGGCCGTATTTTGCCACAGGCGCGTTGCCATCATATGTTCGGCCTCTTCGATCGTGACACCATCGACGTGATCAATGATTTCACCCACCTGATAATCGGCCCAGCGATGTGGTTCCCCCGCCAGTGTGAAGTCATAGTTTGAAAAATTTAATCCTGCGGGCAACACCAAATCATTTGGGCTTAGGGCCTTGGCCAATTCTGGGACGACGGTCTCAGACGCGGGTGCTGCGACGTCGCGTTTGCGCACCATGACCCAGCGGACATATTCCATGACCACTTCGTCGTTTTGATTAAGCCCTTGGGTGCGCACATAAACCACGCCCGTCTTACCATTGGAATTCTGTTTCAGCCCGATCACAGTTGAACGTGATCGCAGTGTGTCGCCCTCATAAACGGGTAATATCCAGCGCCCTTCTGCATACCCAAGGTTTGCAACCGCATTCAGTGACACATCTGGAACGGTTTTCCCGAACACCACATGGAATGCCGCCAAATCATCAATCGGAGATTTCGCAAGACCACACCCGCGTGCAAATTCATCAGAAGAATACACGGCATGACGCGCAGGATATAGCGCATGATAGAGCGCGCGTTCCCCACCTGAAACGGTACGTGGAACGGCGTGGTCAATCACATGGCCAATGCTGTAGTCTTCGAAAAACCGACCCGGGTTGGTCTTGGTCATTATTGCTCTCCTAGTTTCATGTCGGGCGCATACTGCGCCTCAACCTGCTTGATCACCGCCTGTGCGCAGCGCATTTTCCCGCTGCTTTGGTCAAAGGCGTATTGCGGATCGCCATAAAGGTCCCAGCCCTTGGACAGGGCAAGAGTCACTTTGTGACAAAAATCAGAGGTATCATCCTCGGTCAGCAAACGGTAAAGCGTGCTCATGCATCACCCTGGAAATGGATTGACGCCCAGCGCCATGTGAATGCCAACCATTACGGCAAATGTCACAACCGTGATAACAATGAAAATAACATCGCGGCCCTTATCGCCAGGTGCGGGACGTTCCCAGGTTTCGGCGCGATTGATCATAATAACGGATCCAACCGCCCAAACCAACATCCCGCCAAACAGGATGATTGACGCCAAATCACCGTTCACCAACAGGTGTGCCACCGACCACAGTTTCACAGATGTCAGCATCGGGTGACGCATACGCCCGCGCAAGCGACCCTTGGTATGGGACATCGCAAACACCGCAACGGCCACGACCATCAACAAATTGTTCACATGCACCAAGAAGGATGGGGGTGTCCAAACGGCGATGTAGGGAGCACCACGATAT
>JAAEZW010000100.1 GCA_018222665.1 Paracoccaceae bacterium | reverse complement strand
ACGGGCGTGGGCTGGATCATGCGCGATTAGTCTACGCTTGCGCTTCGACCGCGCATGAACGGGTCAATAAAATTAATCCGTTTTCAGGAAACTAAGTGAAATAAAGCGTTTCAAACATAGTCGGTTCTTAGCGCCGCCCTAAGTCGGATTGGAAACAGAACAGCGCATTGCAACTTTAAACAATGCGACTTGGAAATGCCTTAAAACGCCTCGGGCTTGGCCTCGCGGGCCATGTGATCCAAAACTGCGTTGCAGAACTTGGACTCTTTCCCATCCGGGTAAAAGGCTTCGGCTAGATCAACGTATTCCACGATCACAACCTTGGGCGGCGTATCGGATTGCGTCAATTCCGCACCTGCGGCGCGAAACAGGGACCGCAATGTTGGATCAATCCGTGCAATCGGCCATTTAGCCACCAATGCGCGATCGGTCATTTGGTCGATCAGCGCCTGATGGTTCACCGCGTCATTGACGATTTTTTCAAATAGGTCTGGATCGCCCTCTTGCATCTCGCCTTCATCATAGATCGCGCCAAAACGGTGATCCAAAAATTCACGCGCCACAACATCACTGGCCTGCCCTGAATGTTCCATCTGAAACAAGGCCTGCACCGCATAAAGGCGGCTTGCCGTGCGCATTTTGCGTTTTTGGTTACCAGAGAGTTCAGGACGAGTGGTCATAGTGTCGTTTAATCCGATGCAAGTTGATATGCGTCATCCGAGGGACGGAATCCCACCCCCTTGCGCGAAGCGCCCCACTTACGGGTCAATGCAATCAGATGCAAGGCCGCAGCCGCCGCGCCACCCCCTTTATTTTGGCCGTTCGCTTCAGCACGCACAGTTGCCTGATCCATATTTTCAGCGGTCAGGATACCGTTCCCAATGCATAAGCCCTGTAACCCCAACATGGTTAATGCGCGCGAACTGTCATTGCACACGGTTTCATAATGTGTTGTTTCGCCCCGCACCACGCAGCCCAACGCCACATAGCCATCAAAATTGCTAAGGCGTTCGGAAATTCCGATGGCGGTTGGAATTTCCAATGCGCCTGGCACCTCGATAAGATCCCATGTGCCCCCTGCGGCCTCAATCTCGGCCTTGGCCCCTGTGACTAATTGATCAGCAATTTGTTTGTAATAGGGCGACACCACAATCAGCACTTTGACTGGTTTGTCAAAACTTGGACGGTCCAAAACATAATGCGTTTCATTTGATGCCATTATCTTAGCTCCGAAATTTTTTGAGTGCCTGTAATTTCCAATCCATAGGCCTCAAGCCCGACAACCTTGGGCGTTGGCGAATTGGTCAGTAGCGTTAGTTTCGACAGACCCAGCGCCGACAAAATCTGTGCGCCAAGCCCATATTGGCGCAGTGTTTTGGGGCTGCTGTCTTCGGCTTCTTCAAACTTCATAGAAGTATCACGCAGCAGGACCACTACACCGCGTCCTGCCTGCGCGACGATATCCATGGCATCGCCAAATTCATTTGTGCGCCCTTTTGGTCCCGCGCCGATGATGTCTAACATCGGGTCCATGGCATGCATACGCACCAAAACGGGATCATCCCCGCTGATATCCCCCTTGATCAGGGCCACGTGTTGATCACCGTGCGTTTCATCCTCAAACACGCGCATTTGCCAATCGCCGCCAAATTCCGATGTCACCGTGGTTTCGTTTTTCACGCTCACCAAATTGTCGTGACGTCGGCGATAGGCGATCAGATCACTGATCGTGCCAATTTTCAGGCCATGTTTTTGTGCAAATGAGATCAGATCAGGCAGGCGGGCCATTGATCCATCTTCATTCATGATTTCGCAAATCACACCCGATGGGTTTAATCCCGCAAGGCGGCTGATATCAACGGCGGCCTCGGTATGGCCTGCACGGACCAACACACCACCTTTGCGCGCGCGCAGCGGGAACACGTGTCCGGGTGAGGCCAAATCTGCCGGTCCCTTTGATGCATCAATCGCCACCGACACAGTGCGTGCGCGGTCATGGGCAGAAATACCCGTTGTCACGCCTTCACGCGCCTCAATCGACACTGTAAACGCGGTTTCATGACGGGACGAGTTATTCGTGCGCATCAAATCCAGACCCAAATCATCCACCCGATCCGATGTCATCGCCAAACAAATCAATCCGCGTCCATGGGTTGCCATAAAATTGATCGCATCAGGGGTCGCCATTTGCGCAGGGATCACCAAATCGCCTTCGTTTTCGCGATCTTCATGATCCACCAGAATGAACATTTTGCCGTTACGTGCGGCATCCAAAATATCCTCGATTGGGGCGATGATGTCGCTATGCGTCGCCTCGACCAAACCTGGTTCATTGTAATTCATGGGCAGCTCCTGATCAGATTACCTACCCCTATACACGTTTTACGCAGGTGTTCCAGCGTAACTGCGCCGAACGCACACAGAAATGCGTCAATCTAGGATTTCGTCAAATACATCTTCGATCACATCAAAGGCCGCTTTCACGAAACTAAACCCTTTCTTTTTCTTGGGCTTCTTTTGCGGTTTCATCTTTTTGACGGGCTTCTGGGAATGGGATGCCAAGGATCTGTGGGGCGTTTTTTTGGGCGTTTTGGCACGTGGTTCAACGGGCAAACGTTTCAGATCGTGCAAAGGTGCACCACAGGATACACAGCTGAGTTCATGGCTGTCTTTTCCACGCAAAACCAGCGCCGCTTTCGCGCCGCAATAACAACAATTGGCAGTTATTTGTGCAACCATGTTTTCCTATTCCCTTGTCGACCTTCACAAATATTTAGGAAATCCTCATAAAGTTTTAAACTTTATCCATCTAAATTTCGTTCAAATGTGAGAATTTCCTAAATCCAGTCCAACAAACGTGAAAAAGCTGCGCTTTAGTGCCAGTGAAGAGCGTGCGCATAGATTATCGGATACACGGCGTTTTTCTTGCCTGTTGTGTTGTGGGGGATGACGTTTACGGATTTTGAATGTTTCCCCTACTCGATAAGCCATTTTTATTACATTCCACTTGCAGGTGATTTGTTCGTTGGGGCTCTGATCTTTATCGGGATGTGCATGTTGTGCGTTTACCGTGTGGACGGGCCGCAGCAGCTCATGACAGTTGATGTGATCCTGACACGCATCGCTGGGATAACGGCTATCTGAGTTGCTATTTTTCCCACCCGTGGCAGTGGGTGCGTTTTTAACGGTGAAACTCTGCGCCCCGTTTTGTTAAACGCGCAGGACGGATTGGATTTGGTTCAAAGCCTGCCTACCTCAATGCAGCTGCATACTCCATGCGCAACATCATCGCTGCATGCGCAAGCTGTCAGTGGAAGTGAATTCAATTTACAAGGATGCCTCTACAAGGATTTAACAGCGCACTTGGGTGTGACGTCTCCGCTTTGGAATAATTTCCATTATATCGCCGCCGCCGTCTTATTCGCGATTTTGTTTTATTTCACGCTTTTTGTGTTCCGCCGTGTTCAGATTGAACAGGATGTTGTCAATGGTCAGATCGATCTGCATAAACCGCGACGCAACCGTATTTATTTTGGGTGCGCGATGTGCATCACGATGGCAATGGTCGCGATTGGCGGCGCCACAGTCTTTGAATGGTATTTGGGGTCATTGGTACCATGGTGGGAGGGGTATCGCCTCACCTTTGTGTCTGAGGCGATTGGCCTGATGGCGTTTGGGCTTGCATGGTTGGTCAAAGGGCGATTTGTCCCTTGGCTGATCCCCTAGCGCGTCACAGCATATAGTGCGACTGCAGCCGCGTTTGATACGTTCAGTGATCCAAATTCCCCCGCAAATTCGATGCGCACCAATTGATCCACAGTTTCCTTGGTGCGCTGGCGCAACCCAGGCCCCTCTGCCCCAAGAACAAGTGCGATGGCGCGGTCCTGATGCACGGCATAGACAGTGTCGATTGTCTCTGTCGCCTCTCCATCAAGGCCCAGCACCAAATATCCAAGCTTTTGCAGCTCTTGAATAGAATCGGCCAAATTGCGCAGTCGCAAATACGGCTGACGTTCCAATGCGCCGCTGGCAGTTTTGGCCAATGCGCCCGTTTCAGGTGCGCTATGGCGCTGTGTGCCGATGACAGCACTTGCCCCAAACACCTCGGCAGATCGCAAAATGGCACCAACGTTATGAGGGTCTGTCACCTGATCAAGCAGAATCAAACGTGGCGCCCCTGCCCCCGGGGCCAATGCGACATCCTCAAGACTACCCCATTTCAATGGTTTCGTTTCAAGGGCCGCACCTTGATGCACGGACGCAGATTCAAGCGGGGCTGAAAATTTACGCGGATCACAAATTTCAGGCGCAACACCTGACTGCTGAACCGCATCCGCCAGTTTGTCCGCCGCATTTTTCGTCAGGATCAAACGCAGATGTTGTCGATTTGGATTTAACAGCGCATCGCGCACCGCATGCAAACCAAAAAGCCACACGGTTTCCTGAGCTGCCGCCTTTTTCGCTTGTTCTTTTTCAACAACCCACTTTGGCTTTTTCATCGCAAATTACGCCTTTTTTTCTTTGTTTTGCCTTCTGCGCCAGAATGAGTTCGAATTTCAAGGGATTTTCTAGTTGACGATACTTTTTAACAAGGCTAATCACCCCTTCATTCAAGTGTACAACACTTGGCAAGTGGGCGACAGGCCGCAAGGTGTGGCAGGGGACTGTAACTCCCTCGCGGAGACGCACGCTAGGTTCGATTCCTAGGTCGCCCACCACTTACTTCTCATAAATCCGAGTATTGTGATACGCGATCTGGGTATCACAAAGAATGCCCCACAAAATGTGGGGCCAGTCCAATGGGGAGAAACATGTTGAGGCGTAATGTCATGGGGGACATTGCTCAACGTGTATACAATTGTACACGATTTTATCAATTTGACAACCAGTGGTTACAGACCTGTAAATTTATTGACTACTTATGGCGAAACAATGTGATGATGCCCTCCGCGCTATGCATTTTCTGCATTGCTGCAATTCCAACTTGGATGAGGTAAGTTAGCGATAACAATGCTATCTAATTCTCATAGCAAGAAAGGAACAAAAAATGCTAAGACCGCTATATCGTGCAATGGTTATCAGCCGCGCCAAAAGCGCAGCACATCAAACACTTGCCATGCTATCTGATCGCGAACTTGCGGATATCGGATATTCACGCGCATCCTTTGTTGACGCCTATATCGCGAATATCGTTACGGAACTGGATGCAAATGATGCAGCCGCAGCATCACCTGTGAACGCAAACTTGGTTGGGGCCGTTTAAACCGCCCCACCCGCTTATTTTATTTTGATACCTATCGCTTAGTACGGCAACCCAACGTAGTTTTTCGCCAGTACTCGCTGCGCTTCGACATTGTCGCGCAAATGCGCAATTTCAGCGGCCTGAATATGGTGATCAAAATCGCTTTGCTCTGGGAAATGATGCAATAGCGTTGTCATCCACCATGAAAAGCGCTGTGTTTTCCACACACGAGCCAAGGCACGCGGTCCGAATTGATCCATCGCAGATGCATCATGATCCAAATAATGGGCCCGCATCGCCTCGAATAAATAATGGATATCGGATGCTGCGGTGTTTAACCCCTTTGCCCCTGTTGGGGGAACGATATGCGCCGCATCACCACATAAAAACAAACGCCCCCATTGCATCGGTTCACACACGAATGACCGCAGGGGTGCGATTGATTTTTCAATCGAGGGTCCCGTTACCAACCGCTCGGCGGTTTCGGATGGAATACGGCGGCGCAATTCATCCCAAAATGCATCATCACTCCAATCCTCAACCCGATCTGTCATGGGGCATTGGATGTAATAGCGGCTAAGTTCCGCATTTCGCATGGAACATAGGGCGAAACCGCGTGATGAATTGGCGTAAATTAACTCTTCATCCGCGGGCGGTGTTCGTGACAAGATGCCCAGCCAACCGAAGGGATATTCCTTTTCAAACTCTTTTCGTTTGTCTTTTGGAATGCGTTGGCGCGACACACCATGAAATCCATCACAGCCCGCAACAAAATCGCACTCGATGTGATGCGTCACACCTTCTTGGTCAAAGGTGACATAGGGGGCATCCCCCTCAACATCATGGATTTCAACATTTTCAACACTGTGGAATGTCTTGGCCCCAATTTCAGCGCGCGCGGCGTATAGATCGCGGGTGACTTCGGTCTGACCATAGACCATGACCGAAGTGCCTGTTAATGCGCTAAAATCAATGCGCACGCGTTCATTGTTATAGGTAATCAAGGTACCATTGTGCACATGTCCTTCGCGGTCCATGCGCGCACCCACACCCGCCTGACGCATTAGGTTTTGAAACCCCGCTTCCAAAACCCCTGCCCGAATACGACTTAGGACATACTCCTGTGTCTGACGCTCTAATACAACCGCGTCGACACCGATACTGTGCAGCAATTGCCCCAACAACAACCCAGAGGGCCCGCCCCCGATGATACAGACTTGTGTTTTCATTCATCAAATCTCCCGAATTGCAAGTTAGCACAGGGTGTCCAAAAAAAAATAGAGATGCCGCGACATGTTGGGAAACAAAGTTACGTTTTTCGCTTGCAGCGGGCGAAAGTTATTTATAAACAGCACCCACCCAAGGACGCGGGCGTAGCTCAGGGGTAGAGCGTTACCTTGCCAAGGTAAATGTCGTGAGTTCGAATCTCATCGCCCGCTCCAAATTCT